>JAMFRY010000315.1 GCA_026225015.1 Alphaproteobacteria bacterium | reverse complement strand
CGCCGGCATAAGAGCCTTTTTTGCGCGCGACCGCCCCGCCATCCCCGCGCTTGATATCAACCGGCAGGTTCCCAGACCAGCGGCAGATTGCGGATGGAAAGCAGGCCCGGAAAGACGGCGGTATCCGCGCCCGGCTTGACTCGGAATTCCGGAATGCGCGCGAACCACTCATCCAACAGAACCCGCAGCTCGCGTCTCGCCAGATGGGCGCCGAGGCAGGCATGGACGCCGCCAACGAAGGTAAAATGCCGGTTGCCCGTGCGGGCTGGGTCGAAGACGCGCGGCTCGGCGAAGCGGGCGGAGTCGAAATTACCGGCAGGGTTCAGGCAGGAAAAACCCTCGCCCGCCTTGATCTGCACGCCATGCCATTCGAAATCCTTCACCGCCGAGCGTGAGGAGCTGAGGATGGGTTGGGTGCGCAGAAATTCCTCCACCGCGCCGTTGGTCAGCTCCGGATGGAAGCGAAGCTGGCGCTGGATTTCCGGCTGCAGCGCCATGCGGCGGAACATCTGGCTGATGGTCGCGGCGACCGTGTCCAGCCCGCCCAGCCAGAGGAACCAGACGATGCCGATTTTTTCCTCCTCGGTGAGCTTCTGGCCCTGGATGTGGCCGTTGACGATCGAGGAGGTGAGGAATTCGTCGGGGTTCTTTTCCTTCTCGGCCATGAACCTGCGCAGGAATTCCAGCACTCCGCGCAAGGCGGCCTGCATCTTCTCAAGGCTGCCGGAATGCCGGATATCCCATTCCCAATCCAGGAATTGCTCGAACATCGCGGGCGGGAAGCCCATCAGCCCCATGAAGATACGCACCGGGTAGACCCGGCCGAAATCCCAGGCAACGTCCACTTCGCCTTTCTGGGCGAAGGATTCGATCATTTCGACCACGACCTCGCGGATCCGCGGCTCCAGGTCGCGCGAGATCCGCGCCGGCGAGAAATATGGCACCAGGAACATGCGGTATTTGCTGTGCTCGGGCGGGTCGACGCCGAGCGGGATCGAGCGGAAGGTCTCGCCGATCAGCCGCTGGAATTCCGCGGCACCCTTGTTGGAGAAATGCGCGTTGTCGGTATAGACGCGGTCGATATCCTCGTAATGGGTGACCACCCAGTTGCCAGCACTCGAACCGGTGACCGCGCCTAAACCGGATTGGTTGGGGATGTTATAGAGCAGGCGCGGGATCTCCGGCCCGGCCAGCCATTCGAAGGGCTCATAGGGATCGATCAGATCGTTGGGCACATTGCCCATGGCAAAGTTCAGATCGACGATGCGATCCTTGGGTACATGCTGCGGCGCCGCCGGAAAATCCACGCGGATGGAGTCGAGGGTAAGCTGCTCTGGCATTCACTTTCTCCCTGCGCCTGATACATTGGCAAAGCTCATGGCGCGCTGTTCTGAACGATTTCGAGCCTGTTTAGCAACTTTGATCCAAAGCAGCCAGGGCTGCATCGCCCCCCAACTGGGCATTACTCCGACACGTCGGTCCTTATCTCCCGGCCGGGTGATCGCGGCTTTGGCGGGAAAGTCACCGGAACCCTCGAAATCCCTTTCGGTTCGCGGATGCGGCGCAGGCGATTATGGATCGCGTCCAGTAAATCGACCCTGGTGGGACACGTCATTGAAAATGCCGTGTCCCACCAGGGTCATATTTAGCGCGCGCCGCCGACCAACCCGCGCGCAGTACCCTGCGTCATGAATGACGCAGGGTACTAGGCTTCGCCGGCGTGGTCCCTGCCGGCGTTGCGGCGCATATCGCCCGATTCGACGCTCTCGATGGCGTTGGTAAGGATCTGCACCACCACATCGTCCGGCAAGGCGCGGGTGAGCATCCCCATGGCGCCGCCGAGCAACGCGGAGGCGATGGCGATCGAGTTGATCTGCTTGCTCATCATATGCTCGATGGCCTTGTCGACGACGGAGCCGGCAAATGAAAGGTCGCGGTCCGGGATATCGGGGGTCGATGTCATGGTCGCTTCCAGGTCAGTGGTACTCGTCATGTGGGCCGGACTCCGCGTGATTGCAGGGGTAGATAGCTATTCCGCCGGTTCTGACACGGAATTTTGAAGTTGCAAGGGGTCGATACCGATGCTGGCCGCGGCATCGTCAAGCTCCGCCTGGGCGGCCCACATGGCGGCATAAACCCCATCCTGCGCCAGCAAGCCGGCATGGCCGCCGCGCTCGACAATCTCGCCTTCGCGCAGGACCAGGATTTCATCGGCATCGGTGATGGTGGAGAGGCGATGCGCGATGACCAGCGTGGTGCGGTCATGCGAGACCGAGCGTAGGGCTGCGCTGATTTCCTGTTCGGTGGCGGTATCGAGTGCCGAGGTGGCTTCGTCCAGGATCAGGATGCGGGGGTTTTTCAATATGGTGCGGGCAATGGCGACGCGCTGCTTCTCGCCGCCGGAGAGCTTTAACCCCCGCTCGCCCACTTTGGTTTTATAGCCCTGCGGCAGGCGGGTGATGAAGTCGTGAATCTGCGCCAGCCGCGCGGCCTGCTCGATCTCCGCCGTGGTTGCGCCGGGTTTGCCATAGGCAATGTTGTAATAGATGGAATCGTTGAATAGCACGGTATCCTGCGGGACAACGCCGATCGCGGCGCGCAGGGAATGCTGGGTCAGGTCGCGGATATCGGCGCCGTCAATTCGCACCGCGCCGGAAGTGACATCGTAGAACCGAAACAGCAGCCGGCTCAACGTGGATTTGCCGGAGCCGGTGGGGCCAACCACCGCGACCTTATGTCCGGGCGGGATGGTGAAGGAGATGTTTTCCAGGATTAGTCGGTCCGGATCGTAGCTGAAGCGGACATTCTCGAAACGCACTTCCGCCGGCGGGCCTTGCGGAGGAATTACCTTGGCGCTCGGCTTATCGGTGATTTCATGCCTGACCCGCAGGAGCGAAAACATCTGCTCCATGTCCACCAGGCCCTGATTGAGGGAGAAATAGACAAAGCCCAGCATGTTGAGCGGGATGTAGAGCTGCATGAGATAGGTGTTGACCAGCACGAACTTGCCGACGCTGAGATTGTGATGGGCGACGCCGTTTGCCGCCATCAGCATCATGATTCCCAGCGCGACCGAGATGATGGCGGCCTGGCCGATATTCAGCGCGTTCAGGGAAACCTGGGATTTGACCGAGGCTTTTTCGTAGCGGGCGAGGCTTTCATCGAAGCGCGCGGATTCATGCGCCTCGTTGCCGAAATATTTGACTGTTTCGAAATTGATCAGGCTGTCGATCGCCTTGGTCTGCGCCTCGTTATCCGTCTCGTTCATGGCGCGGCGGAATTTCGTGCGCCAGGCGGTGAAGGCGAAGGTGAAGCCCATATAGCAGCCCACGGCGCCGAAGGTGATGAGCGCGTACCAGAAATTGAACAGATGCCAGAGGATGCCGACGGTCAGCAGCAGCTCGATGATGGTGGGGATGACGTTGAAGGTGGCGAGGCGCAGAACGTTCTGGATGCCAAGCGTGCCGCGGAGAATGATGTTGGAAAGCCCGCCGGTCTGCCGGTCGAGATGGAAGCGCATCGACAGGCCGTGCAGGTGCTCGAAGGTCTGGCGCGCGACAACGCGGGAGGCGCGCATCTGCACGGCGGCGAAAATGGCGTCGCGCAATTCGGCGAAGCTGGCGGAGGCGATGCGCACGCCGGCATAGGCGATGATTAGGGCGGCCGGAACCAGGATGACATCGCCCGGCGATTTATGCGCCAGGCGGTCGACGGCGTGGGAATATAGGATAGGGACGTAGACCGTCGCGATTTTGGCCAGCAGCATGGCGATGCTGGCCAGAACGAGACGAACGCGCAGGGCTGTCTCGTTTTTCGGCCAGAGATAGGGCATCAGCGAGAAGATGGTGGAGAGCGAACCGCGCGCGGTCTTGCCGCCGGTGGGGAGTGCCATCGCGTGGGGATTGGCAGGACGGGAATGTGGGCTCATGGGAGGCAAATGGCACTTGATCCCGGCAATGAAAAGCTATTGTTCCATATCCGGGCGTGCCAGACCGCATGCCTGCCCGGCGAAAGATTGGGATTTTGGGCCGGCGGCCGGCAGGTTGGTTATGTGAGGCCGGAATTTGCCGCGAAACTGGCCGGGGTTTCGCGCGATATCCGTTTGACCGATCGGGTGACGCTGACGCCGGAAGCGGCCGCCTCGCTGAACCAGGTCGCGGAGGCTGCCGGCTGCCGGCTGCGCGGCGAAGATTTCGATGTGCGTGAAACGGTGGGCGGCCCGGTTCTGGCGGTGCTGGATCGCGGCGCGTTGCCGGATTTCGGCGTGATCGGGGTGGGCGTGCATCTCAACGGCCTGGTCCGGCG
>JAMFRY010000314.1 GCA_026225015.1 Alphaproteobacteria bacterium | reverse complement strand
TTCCGCCACCAAACATATCGACGGCCAGGGCCGCACGCTGGGCGGGGCTATCCTGTGCTCGAAGCAGTTCATGACCGATCATCTCGGGCCCTATCTGCGCCATACCGGCCCGGCCCTGTCGCCCTTCAATGCCTGGGTGCTGCTGAAGGGGCTGGAGACGCTGGAGCTGCGCGTCGCCCGCCATGTCGATAATGCGCTGCGCGTCGCCAAATTTCTCGAAGGCCACGACAAGATCGCCCGCGTCATCTATCCCGGTCTGCCCAGCCACCCGCAGCACAAACTCTGCAAGAAGCAGATGGGGGGCGGCGGCACCATCGTCGCCTTCGAGCCGAAGGGCGGCAAGAAGGCGGCCTTCAAGCTGCTGGATAAGCTGGCCCTGATCGACATCTCGAATAATCTGGGCGACGCCAAGAGCCTGATCACCCATCCCTGGACCACCACCCATGCCAGCCGTCCGGCCGAGGAAAAGTTGGCCATGGGCATCACCGAAGGGCTGATCCGCCTGTCGGTCGGGCTCGAGGATGCCGAGGATCTGATCCAGGACCTGGCCCAGGCCGTATAGCTATTGGATCTTGTATCTTTCTGTTACGGTCCCATTTCAGAAAACTCACCCAGGAAGGGCGTCGAGGGAATGACCAAGGAAGCGGGACCAGGCGGCGAAGGGCAGGGGGGCCAGGGACATTGGCGCTCGGGTTCGACCTATTCGCAGACGACCCGGTCTCTGACCGTGACGGTCGAGCCAACGTTTCTGGAAGACCAGTCCTCGCCGGCCGAAAACCAGTTCGTCTGGGCCTATCGCGTGCGCATCGAGAATCACGGTATCAACACCGTGCAGCTTTTGCGCCGCCATTGGAAAATCACCGACGCGCTGGGCCGCGTGGCCGAGGTCAAGGGCCCCGGCGTGGTCGGCGAACAGCCGGTTTTGCGCCCGGGCGACGCCTATGAATATTCCAGCGGTACGCCGCTCTCCACGCCGTCGGGCATCATGTCGGGCAGCTATCAGATGGAAGACGAGACGGGCGAGCATTTCGACATCGTCATTCCCGCCTTCTCGCTCGATAGCCCGCATCAGCCCCGGCGCATCAACTGACGGAGTGATCCGATTATGAGTAATGAGTCCCGGCCCAGCCGCGAAGAGGCCGAGGCCGCCGTCCGCACCCTGCTTCGCTGGGCGGGCGACGATCCGACCCGCGAAGGGCTGCTCGGCACGCCGGATCGCGTGGTGCGGTCCTACGAGGAATTTTTCGCCGGCTATCACGAAGATCCGGTCGAGCTTTTGAAGCGCACCTTCGAAGAGACCGACGGCTATGACGAGATGGTCCTGCTGCGCGACATCCGCCTGGAAAGCCATTGCGAGCATCACATGGTGCCGATCATCGGCCGCGCCCATGTCGCCTATCTGCCCAATACCAGGGTGGTCGGCATCAGCAAGCTGGCCCGGGTCGTCGATGCTTATGCGCATCGCTTCCAGATCCAGGAAAAGCTTACGGCGCAGATCGCCAATACGATCAACGACGTGCTGCAACCGCGCGGCGTGGCGGTGGTGATCGAAGCCAATCATCAATGCATGTCCACCCGCGGCGTGCATAAGCCGGGGGCCAGCATGATCACCAGCCGCATGCTCGGCGCGTTCCGCGACGACCCTTCGACCCGCCGGGAATTTCTCGCGATGATCGCGACGCGCAGTTGCTCAGCGGCCGAAGCCTGACAAAGCCAGGTTTCGCCGGCCTTCGCGCCTGGTCCGCCGCTGGCCTTTTGGTAAGTTCGCTGAACATTGCCGCGGCGCAGACGGTCCTCAATCTTGCGGCCGACGGCAGCAGCCAAGCCGAACCGGACCAGATCACCGCCTCGCTCACCGCGCAGTTCAGCTCAGGCGGGGCGGCGAGCGCGCAGGCGAAGGTCAACAGCGCGATGGCGCAGGCGCTGGCCAAGGCAAAAGCCGTCTCCGGCGTGACCGCGACCACCGGCGATTACAGTGTATATCAAACGGCGCCGTCAGATAGCGCGCAACCGCCGGTGTATCAGGCCAGCCAAACGCTTCAACTCGTCATGCAAGCCCCGCAAGGCGCACCACAAGGCGCACCACCCGGGGCTTTCACCGCGCTGGTCGGTGAATTGCAGGAAAAAGGGTTGCTTTTGAATAGCCTGAACGGCGATCTTTCACCGAAAGCTCAGGCAGCAGCGGAGCAAAGCGCGATCCTCGACGCCATCCGGCAGATTCAAGTCCAGGCGAAGGCGGTGGCAAGCGTCCTGAACGAACAAATCGGCAAGTTCCAGGTCCTGAATGTCAACGTCAACGCACCCGGCCCGATGCCGCGCGTGGGCCCGATGATGATGATGGCGCAAACTGCCGCGCCGCCCCTGGCCGCGCCCGCAAAGATAACGGTTCAGGCCAGCGTTTCGGCCACCCTCTCGCTTACGCCGCCGCCATGAGCTTAGCCCCGGTTTCCGGACCAGTCGGAGCCGCCTTTTTGTCGGGCGCCGGTTGTCCCGCCGGCTTTGCTGCCCGTAAATGGTCCAGCAGCGCCGCGGCGGTATCGGCCCAGCCTGGCGGCCGGAATTTTGCGGCAATCTCGGCTTCCAACTGGCGCACGCGTTCAGGGTGTTCGATCAGGCTGCGAATCACGTTATAGGCGTCGTCGACATTTTCGGGGTCAAAATAACAGCAGAAATCGCCGCCCGCCTCGGGAATCGCGGAGCGGTTCGAGGCCGCAACCGTCTTGCCGAAGCTTAACGACTCGGTGACCGGCAATCCCCAGCCTTCGTAGAGCGAGGGGAAGACGGTGAATGTGCATGCCTCGTAAAGTGCCACCAATTCGGAGTCGGATGGCGATTCCACCAGTTTGATATGGCCGTCCAGCCAGTTGGCGTTCTCGATCTGCACCATGAGGTCCGCGGTCAGCCAGGCGACTTGTCCGGCAAAGACCAGATCGGGCACCGAACCCGCCGGCATGGTGTCTAGCAACCTGCGCCAGACGCGGAACAGCAAGGCGTGGTTCTTGCGCACCTCGATTGTGGAAACAAACAGGACAAATGGCCGGTTGAAGGGTGTTTCCCGGGCGTCCGCCCCGGGCGGTAAATCCGCATGGTAACGGGGCCGATGGCCAACCGGCAGCACCACCGGCGTGGAAACTGGCTTGTTCCACGCTTTCATGCGCTGCACAAGATCATTGGCGGAATGTTTTGAGACGGCAAAGATATCGTCGGCATACGGCACAACCTCACGCAGCCAGGCCCGATAGGGCGCCACGCCGTCCCTTGCCGTCCATTCCGGATATAATTCCGGTATAAGATCGTGAATCAGCACGGCGAAGCGCAGACCGTAGCGCTTTTTCACATGCCTGCCCGCGGCGGCGTTGAGCAGTCCCCAGGATGAGCCGAGGGCTACGAAGATGTCACCCTGGGCAAACTTCACCTGTTCGGTGGTCAGCCGGATCGAACCCTCGCCCAATCGGGCCAGCGGCGCCCCAGGCTTTGCGAGCAGCGCAAGGAGGGATTTGAGCAGTTCCCGAAAGGCGAGAAGACTCCGCTTCTGCGACCGGTAGATCACGCCCAGCGGCTCGCGCGCGGAGGGCGTGATCCGCGGATAAAGAAAATGGTGGATTTTGCCCAAGACATTCAACTTCAAATTCAACTTCAAATTCAACTTCACCGGCGCGGGCTCCGTTGCGCTTATCGGCGCCTCTGGCAGATGCCCCGTCAGTTCCCGCTTCGCCAGCAACGACTCCGCCGGCTGCGCCGCAATTTCACCGCGCCCCGCCGCGCCGGCAGCCAGGATTCCCGCCTCCAGCGTCGGCCAGTCCACGACGATATAGTCAGCCGGCGTTGCCCCGTGGCGGCAGAAGCGGGCATTTCCGGCCGCCCCTTCCGCCTTCCAGACTTCCCTGTATATTTCAAAGGTGAGCCGCTGAATGCCGGTCGGCCGCGCGATATGGCGGAAATGCGTTATCAGGTCTTCGACATCAAACCACAACGTCATTGCATGAAGCCCTTAAATTTGTGATTCCGCCCCGGAGCCGGCGGCCCGGTGACAGCCTTGGGCAATTGTTCTCTACCTAAAGTAGTAGCGTCGTCCGGCACGTTTGGGAAGCGGAAATTAACTGGCGCGACACGATTTACGCCATAATCCACCAAGCGATTTATCTTGCGTCCTCCGAGGGTTGCGCTTTGGGACCCTTTCCCGCCGGCTGAATTTTTATATCGGTGGCGCCCCCGCCTGTGCAACCGTCTTAGCCTGCCGTTAACGGTTTTTACCCTATTAGGGCGATGTGAGATGACCAAAATCGCCGTTTCATTACCTCCCATCGCCTCATGCACCGGGACCGCACCAATGCGGAAGATAATGTTGCGGAGATTTCTCGAAGAAACCCGATCGGTGACCGCGGTGGAATTCGCGCTCATCGGGCCGGTGCTGTTTCTGTTCGTCTTCGCCATTTTGCTGACCGGCGTGGTGCAGTTCTGGCAGGTTACGCTAGATGATTCGGTTCGTAATGCCGCCCGCGAGGTTGCCATTGGCGCCGGCGGCTCCAGCAGCGGGGTGCATAGCGGTTCCGATTTTGTGGCCGCCGTCTGCGGCGAAATTGGTCAGGCGGCGCCCGGCTGCAGTAGCAATCTGCAATATGCGGTGCAGGGCGCGCCCAACTTCACCGGCGGCGCCATCACGCCCGCGACGATCAGCGCGGCGGGCCAGCTATCCACGACTGCCAGTTTTTCGGGGGTTATGCTCAGCGAACCCTTTCTGGTGCAGGTGGTCTATCCAATACCCATCCACATTCCACTGCTGCCGCTCGGCCTGGTTACCCTGAACGGCACGCCCTCCATCATTTCCGCTAGCGCGATGGTGGCGGAACCATGAGCTTTCACCTTCGCCATCTGCGCAGGCGCGATCGGTTCGGGTGCGGCCGGCTTGGTCAACGCGGCGTCGCCGCGGTGGAGTTTGCGATATGCGCGCCCGTTCTGTTGCTGCTGTTTCTCGGCACGCTGGAAATCCTGCTGCTGTATCGAACTGAAGCGAAACTCAATGCGCTTGCCGGCAATTTCGCCGAAATGGTCTCGAATCAGGAAATCGCCGCCGTCAGCGCCTCCGGCGTCACGGCGGCGCATTCTCCCCTGCCCAGCGTCACCTCTGGCTCGGCGCTGCCCGGGATTTCGGATCTCTGCGCCGGCGCGGTTGACGGTCTGCAGCCTTTCCCGGCCAGCGGACTCACCATCGCTATTGCCAGCGTGACGCAAACCGTAACCAAACCGGCCAGCTATGACGAATGGGAGGTCGATATGAACAGCAATTGTTCCCCGACGCAGACTCAGAGTATCGGCGTGAATGGCGCCGCCGGCGCGCGCACGCTTGCCGTCGGGAATGGCGGCAGCACCGCCATGGTGCAGGTGGCGGGCGATAATATCATCATCGTGCGCGCAACATTGCAATATCCCGGGCTGTTCGGCCTGATTCTCACCTCGGCGCAGACCCTCACGCAGACCGCGACGGCGCGTTGGCGTTACGCCTCGGCGAGCAATGTTACCAATACCAGCCCCACCAGCCCGACGCCTGCATCCACGCTGGAATTCTCATGTTCGGGCATTGGATGCGAAGTCAATAATGGGGTGTAGCGCATGATCGCCGGAACCATCGCGAAATTCTTGAGCCATCGCCGCGCCGCGACTGCCCTTATCGTCGCCATGATGAGCATTCCGCTGATCATCGCCTGCGGCGCCGCCGTCGATTTCTCGCGCCTCGCCTCGGCCCGCGCGCAACTGCAATTCGCCGCTGATTCCGCGGCGCTGGCCGGCGCCGGCGCCTTCCAAACCAACCAGGATGGCACTGCCGCCTACAATGTCGCCAAAACCGCTTTCAACACCTCCGCCGCAAATTTAGGCTTCTATGCCACCGTCACCAGCACGGCGGGCACATCCTGCAACCCCAGCGGCGCTGCGGGGATCACCTGCGGCACCAAAAGCGCAGCCAGCGGCGTCACCTCGCTATGTCCCGCCGCGACGGTCTATTGCGTGGAAGTCACGGCCCAGGCAAAGCTGCTAAACACGCTGCTCGCCTTCGCGATCCCGTCGGAGGCCCTGCGCGTCACATCGGTCGCGCAGAGCACCGGCGCGACTTCGGTTGGCACCGGGAATTTCAGCCATGTCGGCGTTGGCTATGGCAGCGACTTATCCGCCATCTACACCTATGCCGTGCCGACCGATTCGACCGGAAATCCGCAATATGGCAACGTGCCCGCGCCGAACGCCGATTGCAGCAATAGCAGCTATGGGCCGATCCAATACGTGCCCAGCGTTGCCGCGGCCAATGGCGTGAATAGCTGCAATTACGTGCTGATCGGCGAGAATTCCGGCGGCAGCGGCAGCGGGAATTTCTCCTTCCCCGGGAGTGATCCACTGGCCTTCACCTTTGTCAATTTTACCGCCGGAACCATCACCCCCGCCCACGGTCCCAGCGACCTGGATACCACCAGCTTCAATTCCACCACCGGAGTCACCACCAATACCGGCAATCCTACTCAATATACCAACGAAATTTATGTCACCAGCGGCGGCGCAACCAGCTATCAATCGAGCGGCGAAACCATCAGCGGTAAAGCTTTATACGGCACCTGCCCGGCACATAACTTATACGGCTCCATCGAAGCCTATCCCGACGCCGATCCGGCCGATAATATCGTCCCCTATCAGGACAGCATCAACATCTTCTCCACCGCCTGGGAGATGCTGGGCTGGCCGCCGACCCATGGCACCAACCATGCGCTGCTGCCCTTTCTTGGACCGGTCACCACGCAGACAATCGGCAGCACTACCTACACGGTGCGGGCCATCTGCCCGCAATGGCCGGTCTCCGGCACAACGATCACCGCCACCGCCTCGTTTTCGCCGAGCGCCCTGCCCGCCGGCTATGCGCCGGTAAGCAATGCCTCCAGCACCTACACGACCGCCACGAATGTATTGGTATATTCGACCTATTACCCCGACGCTACCTTCACATCCGCCGCCGCCGGCGGAACCTATCCCCCCGCCATTGCTGGCTGCAGCCCTGCCATGAGCGCCGCCGACGGCGCGGTCACGCCCGCAACATACGATCCCTGGTGGGGCTGGAGTCCGCCAAATGCGAGCCAGATGGACCCCGACGGCGCCGGCGAAAACCCCGGCGGCGGCGCGGTCACCAATTGCACGGCAACCAAGCTGAACAGCGGGGCCAACGGCATCACCACGACGCAGAACAGCCTGCAAAGCCCCAGTTATAATAACTGCGCCTTCATCATCCAGCCGCTCGGCACCAATGTGCCCGAGACCAACGGCGTTCCCGACCTGCCGGACTATTACAGCTATACGGTTGAGCCCGGCGCCTTCACGGCCAAAACCACCGGCAATGCGTCCGACATCATCTCCCCGCCCGGTGCGAAGCTCCCTGGCATGAATCCGGTCTATTCCGGCGGCTCCGTGCCGACTCGCATATCGATCAGCGGCAGCGGCAGCGGCCCGTTCGTGGTTACCGAGCCGCCCGGCTATGGCCGCGACAATTATCCGCCGGAGGATACCTCGCACCAATGCTATAACCCGCAAGCCAACGGCATTAACGGCGCCACCCTGCCGAGCACCGACCAGCCGAACAACGATACCACCACCAACCCGCCAATGCCGATCGACCCGGTGGAGAATCCGGAATACGGCGCGGTGTTTTGCAACACCAATCCGCCGCCCAGCTTCGCCCTGCTCTGGAACGATATGGGCGCCTGGGCGCAAGCGAAGGTGAACGGCAAGCAGGCCGAATTGTATAACGACGATCTGGGCTACTCCAACGCAGTAACGGAATTTACCTGTCCCACGCCTGGCAACCCCGGCACGAGCGGACCGGCATCGCTGCTTCAGTGATCCGGCGGAACCCCGGATTGCTGCACATTCTGCGTTTGCAGATTGAAATTGATCCAATAAGGGATGACCATAACCACGGGCTTTCCCGCCATGCGCGCCGGCTGAAAACGCCAATGCATCGCCGCATCCACCGCAGCCTGGTCGAGGACCTGGTAGCCTGAACTCTGCGTCACGCTGACAAAATCGGTGAGTCCGTTGCCGAGCACATGGATGGAAAGCAGCACGCTGCCTTGCTCGCCATGCGCGATCGCCGCCGGCGAGTAGATCGGCGGTTGATTGGAATTGCCGGGTAAAGTCGTGGCGGCCACAAAACCTTCGGCAGGTGGGGCCGGGTTCCGCTGCATGCTCGCGCTGGGCGCCGCAGGCGCTTGTGCTTGTGCTTGCACTGGCCGGGGAATCACGGCTCGAAGCAGGGGCTGACTGTTGATGATCGCGGTGGCTGCCGCCGGCGGGCGTTCCGCCGGGACCCCCGACGGCCTGGGTTTTACCGGAGTCGCGCGGCCTTGGGTGGAAGGCGTTTGGTTTGGTTGCAGCAACAACGAAATTGCCGGCGGGTTCGCAGGCACAGGCATCGGCGTGGGTCGGCCCAGAATCAATGCCGCCAATACGCCGCCATGCAACAGCAGCGCGGCGGCGCAGCCAAAGACAAGCCCGGCGCCAGTTCGATGCCGCTTGCGCTGCGCCAGGGGATCGGCTCGCAGGTTCAGTTGACGCTCCGCCAAAACCGGAAACCGGGACAAAATATCAGGTCTGCGCAATATACCACGGCATGGGTACCAAACGGCAAACCGCTTTAAGCGCCCCGCTCAATCGTCCGGATTGTCTCCGTGCACATAGCGCCCGCCGCGGGTTAGGGAAGCGGCGGCAGCCACCAGGCAAGCCAGTGCCGCGAAGCCAAACGCCTCGGCCAAACCGGCATGGAACGGCGCCGAGATCAGATTGGGGAAGAATTCGTGGCCGGTGAGTATCTGGGCGTTATTGCCGGGGAGCCTGTGCAATATGCCGGCGCCGACCAGGCTCTGGACCGGATTATAGCCGAGAAACGCCGCGAACAGGATGGTGACCGGCGGGAGCTGGCCGATTTGCCCCGCTTGCACCGCCGGCACGCCGTGTTGGATCAGCCCCTGCGTCAGCGTGCCGGAGAGGCTACCTGAAAGCCCGTTCAGGATCAGGCTGAAAAAAATGCCGATCGAGAAAACCTGCGCCGCGTTCTGGAAGGTTGAATTCATGCCGCCGCCGGCGCCGCGGTCATCCGGCGGCAGGCTGTTCATGATCGCCGCCCGGTTCGGCGCCGCGAAGGCCCCCATGGCCATGCCGTTGATCAGCAAGATCACGGCAAAAACGCTGTAGTTGAAATCGACCGGCAGAAAGATCAGGAGCAGGAAACTGCAAGCCGCCGCCAGCATCCCGCCGGTGGTGAAATAGCGTGCGCCGAATTTGTCGGAGAGAAACCCGGAAATCGGCCCGGCGAGCAGAAAGCCCAGCGTCATCGGCAGCATCAGAATCCCGGCCCAGAACGGTGTTTCCTCGAAGCTATATCCATGCAGCGGCAGCCAGATGCCCTGCAGCCAGACGATCAGCATGAACATCAGCCCGCCACGGCCAATGGAGGATAGAAAGGTGGAAAGCGTGCCGGAGGTGAAGGCCCGGATTTTAAACAGAGGCAGGCGGAACATTGGGTTCTTCACCCGCGCTTCGACCAGCAGAAACGCCGCCAGCAGCACCGTGCCGCCGATCAACAGGCCGAGCACGGTTGGGCTGGTCCAGCCCATTGCGTGGCCGCCGGCGGGTTCGATGCCATAGGTGATGCCGATCATCAATGCGATCAGCCCGGCGCCGAAGGTGGCATTGCCGGCCCAGTCGATGGAGGTTGCCTGTAGCGGCGCGACTTTTTTTAGCAGGAGAAATGACCAGACAGTGCCGATGAAGCCGAGCGGCACGGAGACCAGAAAGACCAGCCGCCAGTGGATGGCCGCTAGCACGCCGCCCACCACCAGGCCGATGAACGAGCCACTGATGCCGGCGATGTTGCCGATGCCCAGTGCCAGGCCGCGCTGGTTGGCGGGAAACACATCGGTGAGAATGGCGCCGGAATTGCCGGTGATAAAGGCGGCGCCAACGCCCTGGAACACCCGGCCGACGACCAGCCACATCGCGCCCGCCTGCGCGCTGAGCGGGTCCACCGTCAGCACCAGCGAGAAAAACGTGTAGACCACATAGCCGAAATTATACATTTTCACCCGGCCGAACATGTCGCCGAGCCGGCCGAAGCTGACCACCAGCACCGAGCTGACGATGATATAGCCGAGGATCATCCAGAGCAGATAGAAGGTATTGCTGGCTTGCAGCGGGTTGAGGCCGATGCCGCGGAAAATCTGCGGCAGGGCGATCAGCATGATCGAGGAATCGATGGTGGCGAGCAGCGTGCCTACGGTGGTATTGGCCAGCACCAGCCATTTATAATTCGGCGAGCTTGCTTGCCCGGCATCCGCGGATGCGGCAACGGCAATGCTCATTGGCGGGGCAATCCCGGCATGCAAGCGCGTTGTTTGGCCAGATCGAATTTCGGCGCCATGATCATTCCCCCGCCATTAAAGGTACAACAATGACCCGTCGCATCAAGCGAGGATGCGCGTTGAGCCCTGCGCTTCGTGCAACGCGCCAATGTTTGTCAGTCGCTTAGGATGGGCTGAGTTGGGGATCAATCAGCCAGGGATTCTGGATGGTCAGCAACAGCGTTTGCAAGGTACGCGCCACGTGCTCCAGCGGCACCGCGGCTTCGGGCTGCGCCAGCCACCAGGCCAGGGTTTCAAAAATCAGGCTGACCGACGTGTTTACCGCCAGTTCCACCGGCAACCAGCTCGCTTTCGGCGCGCGCTCCACTGCAACCTCGCGGGAGACCCGCCGCAGCTCGCCGCGCATGGCTTCCGCCGCGCCGCCGGTGAGCAAAGCTGTCCATAAGGCGCGATGCGCGTGCACATATTCGCACAGGGCCATGAACGCGGTATGGCTGTCGGTACGGTCAAGCACCGGCACAGTGAGCTCCACCAGGCGGTTGATCTGCTCCGCCGCCAGGTGATCGAGCAGCGCCTCCTTGGTGGGGTGGTGGCGAAAAAACGTCGCGTAATGCACCCCCGCCTCGGCGGCGATCTCGCGCACCGTGACCTGCTCCAGCGGCTTGCGCTCAATCAGCGCCAACAGCGCCGCGCCGAGCGCCTGGTCGGAGCGAATCGCTCTGGCATCCCGGAGGCTTGACGCTGCCGGAGATTCGACGCTACGCGACAGTACATCGCTTAACGTCCCGGCTTCCTTGCCAACCTGCTTTCTCGCCAACAAAAACCCTCCGATCCGGCCAGCCGGTTCCTGCATAGAACGAGTTTGAAAAAATGCCCAAATTGACCGTTACGACAAGAGAAGGCGAGCGCCGAAGCATTGAACCCGCCGCGAATCTGAGCGTGATGGAGGCCATCCGCAATGCCGGATTCGACGAGCTGCTTGCGCTTTGCGGCGGCGTATGTTCCTGCGCCACCTGTCATGTCTATGTGGAGCCGGACTATGCCGCTCTGATCCCGCCGATCTCCGTGGACGAGGATGAATTGCTGGATTCCTCCGCCCATCGCACCGCGCAATCGCGGCTATCCTGCCAGATCAGGCTGACCGAGGCGCTTTCCGGGCTACACGTTACGATCGCGCCGGAGGACTAAGCGCGCATTGTTCGTTGTCCACCGGCGAGCCTACATGCCGCCGATCTGTGCCCAGCGCTGATCCGTCATCCAGGTGTATTCCAGGTAATGGCCAAGGAAGGGCCGCGCATCCAGATACAGGAATCGAAGCTGTTCGTTGCCGCCTTCCAGCACCACCTCGTAAGGTTGCTTATCCACCCTGGCGCGGAAATCCTCCCAATCGGGCACGCGCATGCAGATATGGTGGAATTGCAGCGCGTCATCCTCGGGCAGCGCATCGGCATAGAGCGCCACATCGCCGGCGACCGGCTGGATCAGCTCATACTGCATGCCGCCGACCCAGAGGAAGGCTAACTTATTGGTCTGCGTCCCAGGACCGTTGACCGTGGTGACATGGGTAGTGCCCTCGAATATCAGCTTCCGGTCCAGTTTGGCCTTCTCGCTGAACGCCGCGATCCATTTATCGATGTCGCGGGTGACATAGGCATTCTGGAAGTGATGGCCCTCTAGCATGTCGTTTCCCCTGTTTCGCCGCGCTTCTAAGTTGACCGGATAATGCAGCCGCCATCGATGATAAGGATGTCGCCGCTATGGAAGGAGGAGGCATCCGAAGCCAGATAG
>JAMFRY010000313.1 GCA_026225015.1 Alphaproteobacteria bacterium | reverse complement strand
TCCCTTGCAACCGCCAAGCCGGCCCCGCCGGCTGCATTGCCGGAAATGGGCACGGGCAGCACGCTGGCGCCTGGTCAGCCAATTCCGGCACCCATTTCCGCGCTGCTCGGGCCATCCGCCACCAACGCCAACTGGCTGGTGCCGCAAATCGGCCCAAATAATTTGGCGCCGATGCAGGCTTATGCGGCGAGCGTGCCTTCACGGCCCGGGCCGCGAATCGCCATATTGGTGGCCGGCATTGGCGATGATGATACTGAGAGCCAGGAGGCGGTAACCACCTTGCCGCCGGCAGTCTCGCTCGCCCTTACGCCATACGGCCAGCATAGCGTCTCTATCGCGATACTTGCCCGCGCTTCGGGGCATGAAACGCTGCTCGCCATTCCCATGCAGGAGGCCAACCCGGCAACTGAAAATGCCGGCAACGAGGCGCTGGTGATGGCCGGGCCGATCACCCAGGATCAACCGATGCTGGATTGGAACCTGTCGCGATTTGAGGGCTATGCCGGCGTAACCGATGCGATCGGCCTCACGCAGGGCGCCGGATTCATGGACAATGCCAATGCCAAGGCCTGGCTGCTGCAGGAAGTTGCGGATAAGGGCCTGTTATTCATCGATGCGCGGCAAACCGGCCCCGCCCCCTATGCCTGGAACCGGACCGCCGATGTCGTGATCGATCCGGTCCTGGCGCCGGAGAAAGAAGCCGCGCAACTGGCGCAGCTTGCCGCCGATGCCAAGCTGCAGGGCAATGCCATGGGGATTTTGCTTAACCCAGCGCCGGCGGCGCTGCTAAGTCTGACGAATTGGCTCCAGACACTGAACGCCCAGGGGATTACGCTGGTGCCGGTGAGCGCGCTGGCGCTGCCCCCGATTGGGGCTGATCTGACCGCGCCCGCCGCTGCGGCGCTGGCAGTGAAGCCGTGACCGAAAAGATTCTGTCCGCGCAGGAGAAGGCCGCTTTGCCGTACCGGCGGAATGTCGGGGCGGTTTTATTCAACGCTGCCGGGCTGGTCCTGGTGGCGCGGCGCGCCGGCTTTGCGAATGCGGATGGCCGCCCAACTGAAGGGCCGGCGGGCGGATGGCAGCTCCCGCAAGGCGGCATCGATGCGGATGAAGATCCGCGCAGCGCCATTTTCCGGGAGCTGGAAGAGGAAATCGGCACCGCCAATGCCGAGATCATCGGAGAATATCCGGAATGGCTGCAATATGATCTGCCGGATGAGCTGATCGGCAAGGCATTCAAAGGCAAATACCGTGGGCAGCTGCAGCGTTGGTTCGCGCTGCGCTTCTCCGGGGCCGATGCCGATATCCGGCTCGACCTCGATCCGCACCCGGAATTTGACGCTTGGCGCTGGGCCGAAATTGCCGAATTGCCAGGGTTGGCGGTGAGCTTCAAACGGCCCATTTATGAGGCGCTGGCATATGCGTTCCAGATTTACGCGGCCGTTGGTTAGGACGCCGATATGACGCAGCTTACCGCCGCGGACGGGCATAACTTCGACGTGTTCGAGACCGGCGACGTGAACGCGCCGCGCTGCCTGGTGGTACTGCAGGAGATTTTTGGCGTGAACGCGCATATGCGCCGTGTTTCGGAGCGCCTTGCCGGCTTTGGCTACCGGGTATTGAGCCCGGCTTTATTCGATCGCGCCCTGCGGAATGCCGAACTCGGCTCTGGCGCGGAAGACCGGCAAAAAGGTGCGGCATTGCGGGCGGCCATTCCGGATGCGGCGGTGCTGGCGGATATTGAGGCGACGGTCGCAGCACTCGGTGATCGCCCCATCGGGGTCATCGGCTATTGTTGGGGCGGCAGCCTGGCCTGGACTGGGGCGACGCGGACCCATCGATTCAAGGCGGCCGTTGGCTGGTATGGCGCGTTGATCGTGAAAACGCGCGAGGCAACGCCGAATTGCCCGGTACAACTGCATTTCGGCGCGGTGGATGGCGGGAGTCCGCTGAGCGAGGTCGAGGCGATCCGATCCGCG
>JAMFRY010000312.1 GCA_026225015.1 Alphaproteobacteria bacterium | reverse complement strand
TCGCCGGCCGCCGTGCTGCCGCGCGCCGGTACACCGCGGCCGCGCAGGCGCAGTTCGGTTCCGGTGTCGGAATGCGGCTTGATGGTCATGGCGACATGGCCTGCCGGCGTCGGCACGGTCACCTTCGCGCCCAGCACGGCTTCCTGCACCGTTACCGGCAAATCCAGCCTTATATTCTGACCCTCGCGGCGGAAGAATTTATGCGACCCGACGCGGATTTCGATCAGCGCATCGCCGGCGGGGCCGTTATTGCGGCCAGGCTGGCCGCGGCCGCGCAGGCGCAGAATATCGCCATCCTCGGTGCCGGGAGGGAGTTTTACGTCCAAAACCTGGCCATCCGGCAAAGAGAGCCGCTTCTGGCCGCCATTCACCGCTTCCAGAAACTCCGCTCGCAGCACATATTGGTCATCGCGGCCGCGCCCCGGCTGCGTGCCCCCCGCGCCGCCGGCCGCGCCGCGGTTCTGGAAGATGGTGGAAAAAATATCTTCGAAATTCTCGCCCTCGAAACCCTGGCCACCGGAATAGGCGTAGCGCTCACCGGGCTGGGCATCGGCGTAGTGCCGGTAGGAGCGCGGCGGCGCTTTCTCGGCGCCGGATCCATCGATTTCGCCCCTGTCATAGCGCGCCCGCTTCTCAGGATCGGAAAGCAATTCATTGGCGGCAGAGACAGATTTGAACTTCTCCTCGGCCGCCTTGTTGCCGGGATTCAGGTCCGGATGATGCTGCTTGGCTTGGCTGCGATAGGCCTTGCGGATGTCTTCGGCGCTGGCATCCTTCGCCACGCCCAGAATCTTGTACGGATCTTCAGCCATTGAACCCTCGACAATAATCTCTCGTCAGTTAAGTATTTTTAAGCGCGGAGCAACCGGCGCCAAATGCGTGCCTTCTGCCCCGATGGTCTATCCTTGGCACTTCTACGGTTAACTTTCAGCTTCGCGCTCGCACAGGAGAAAAAATGTCGCACAACCTGCAATTCTATATCGATGGCGGTTGGGTGGACCCGGTTACGCCGAACCGCCTGAAGGTGATAGACCCTTCGACCGAGGAGCCCTTCACCGAAACTTCGGCGGGCAGCGCCGCGGATGTGGACAAAGCGGTTGCCGCCGCCCGCGCGGCCTTTCCCGGCTTCGCGCGGACCTCGAAAAAGGAGCGGCTGGAGCTACTGAGGGAATGCCTGGCCGCCTATAACAAGCGCTTCGACGACATCGCGGCCGCCTGCGCGCAGGAAATGGGCGCGCCGATCGGCTTTGCGAAAGAGGCCCAGGCCTTTGTCGGCCAGGGCCATTTCCAGGCGCTGATCGATGTTTTCGAGCATTTCGAATTCACCGAAAAACGCGGTACCACCTTGGTGGTGAAGGAGCCGATCGGCGTTTGCGGGCTGATCACGCCCTGGAACTGGCCGCTGAACCAGATCGTCTGCAAGGTCGCCCCGGCGCTGGCCGGCGGCAATACGATGGTGCTGAAGCCGAGCGAGATCGCCCCCATCAACGCCATCATCTTCGCCGAGGTGATGCATGAGGCCGGCGTGCCGAAGGGTGTGTTCAACCTGGTGAATGGTGACGGGCCTTCTGTCGGCCAGGTCATGGCCGGGCATCCGGGTATCGACATGATGTCCTTCACCGGCTCGACCCGGGCCGGGATCATCGTCGCCAAGGCGGCGGCAGATACGGTCAAGCGCGTGGCGCAGGAGCTGGGCGGCAAATCCGCTAATCTGCTCCTCCCCGATGTTGACCTGGAGGACGCGGTGCGGAAAGGCGTCGCCGCCTGCTTCATCAATTCCGGCCAGTCCTGCGACGCCGCAACCCGCATGCTGGTGCCGCGCGAACTGCATGACGCGGCGCTGCGCATCGCCGCCAATGAAGCGGCCGCGCAGACCACTGGGCATCCCTTCGCGGAGGGCACTATACTGGGGCCATTGGTCTCCCAGGCGCAGTTTGACAAGGTGCAGCGTCTGATCCAGGCCGGGATCGATGAAGGCGCCACGCTCGCCGCCGGCGGGCTGGGACGGCCCGAGAACCTCAATCGCGGCTATTACGCGCGGCCGACCGTTTTCGGCAATGTCACGCGCGATATGACCATCGCGCGTGAAGAGATTTTCGGCCCGGTGCTCGCCATCCTACCCTATGATTCCGAGGAAGAGGCGGTCGACATCGCCAACGACACGGTTTACGGCTTGGCCGCCTCTGTGCAGAGCCAGGACCTGGAAAAAGCCCGCGAAATAGCGGCGCGGATGCGGGCCGGCACGGTATTCATCAACTATCCGGATATGGATTTCCTGGCGCCCTTCGGCGGCTACAAGCAATCCGGCAATGGCCGCGAATATGCCGACTTCGCGCTGAATGATTTCGTGGAGATCAAGGGGATTGTCGGGTACGGCGCTTAGAGCCTGATCGGTTGAGGTTGGCGCGCTTTAGCGCCGTGACCGAAGGCGTGAATCAGCCTCTCTTCAAAAACCTGAAGCGCTAACGGCCGGCATTCACAAGGTCCTTTTGCTTTTGCTGGCGCCACGGTTTTTTCTTCCCAAAAGGCAAACCTTCCTGCTTTGCCGAATCCGGCATATCGGGCCAGATCGTTACGACTCCGGCCGCGACGCCGAGGCCCAGGAAGAACCCGCCGATGACGTCGCCGACATAGTGATGCCCGCTGCCGACCAAGCCGATCATGACCGAGAAAACGACAACAAGCCAGAGCGGGCGGTATTTCGGCAGGCACCACCACAGCACGAACATTGGCGCCGCCGATACGCTGGTGTGACCGGAAGGAAAGCTGCCATACCACGCATCATTGGTGAATGGGTGGAGCCTGTACATCCCCTCCTCCAACCAGCTGAATGGCCAGGGACGGCCAATCAGCCATTTCAATTCATCCTTTGCCAGCGTTACCACCGCAACCGCGATGCTGAGCTTGAGCAATAGCTCCGTGCCCTGCCCGGCGGGCCGGCGCCACAGGCGGAACACAGCATAAAACAACAGATAGCTACAGGCCAAGGGAAAAGCGAGCAGAGAAGGCGAGGCCAGCCCGTCGAAGAACATCAGCCGGCTGTTATAGTTGAGAACGTGATCCGCAACCAGGCGCTCCACCGGCCGGTCGATGAAAGCGACGCTCAGCGTCACCAGCACGGCGCCAAGCAACGCGGCGCCCGCGACGGCCCATATTTTGGAATAGTCATTCACGGAGTGCTGCAATTCAGGATGCCGGGATCAGGGGAGCAGAACCGTACTGCCGGTGGTGCGCCGAGATTCCAGTGCAATATGCGCGGCGGCGGCCTCGGCCAGCGGAAAGGTCTGGTTGACCTGGATTTTAACGGCGCCGGCGGCGACGACATCGAACAGGTCATTCGCGGCCTGCAGCAGATCGCCGTGGCTCGCGACATAGGTTGCCAGAGTCGGTCGGGTCAGGAACAGGCTGCCTTTGGCGGAGAGCACCGAAATATCCACCGGCGGCACCGGGCCGGAGGCGTTGCCGTAGCTCACCATCATGCCCAAGGGCGCCAGGCAATCCAGGCTGGCGGAAAACGTGTCCTTGCCGACGCTGTCATAGGCCACCGGCACCATGGCGCCACCGGTCAGGCGTTTTACGTCCGCCGCCAGGCTGGCATGGCCGATAATGACGTGCTCGGCGCCGTTTGCCTTCGCCAGTTCGGCTTTCTCCGGCGTGGACACAACGCCGATGACATGGGCGCCGAGATACTTCGCCCATTGGCACAGGATCAGCCCCACCCCTCCGGCCGCGGCATGCACCAATATGGATTGGCCCTTTTGCACCTTGAACGTTCGCCGCAATAGGTATTGCGCCGTCATACCTTGCAGCATCATCGCTGCGCCGGTTTTAAAGTCGATGGAATCCGGGAGTTTCACCAACCGGTCGGCCGGCAGAACACGCTCGGTGGAATAGGCGCCGATCGAACCGCCGGCATAGGCAATACGGTCACCTGGCTTGAGGTCGGGAACGTCCGATCCCACGGCCAGCACCGTGCCCGCGCCCTCCATCCCTAACGTGGCGGGCAATGGGGTTTTGTACAGGCCGGTGCGGAAATACACATCAATATAGTTGAGACCCACCGCATGATGTCGGATCAGCGCCTCGCTTGGACCTGGCTCCGGCGTCGGCACTGTCTCCCATTTCATCACTTCGGGACCGCCGACGGCGTGAATCCGGATTGCCTTGGACATTATGCTCCTTCACCCGATTGCTTCAAATTCTCGTGCCTTGTTCCAGCGCCAGCAGGCGCTTCTTGGTCTCCAACCCCTCGCCGCCGGAATAGCCGCCAAGCCCGGAAGTGCTGACGACGCGATGGCACGGAATGAAAATCGCAATCGGGTTGGCGGCGTTGGCCCCGCCGACCGAGCGCGGCGAGCCGCCGGCGATCCGGGAAATTTCCTGATAGCTGCGGGTCTGCCCCGCCGGGATTTGCCGCAAAGCCTGCCAGACGCGCTGCCGGTAGGCCGATCCGCCCGGATTCAGCGGCAAAGTTTTAAGCGGCGCACCGTCGAAATAATCCTGCAAGGCGAGTTTGGCGCGCAGCAATAATTCGGTTGCGGTCTGGTCACGTCCCCAGCCCCAATCTAGTGCCACGATTTCACCGCCTTCTTCCGAGACCGTCAAATCGCCAATCGGTGAATGCAGGGACAGCTGCGGCACTTTCGTCTCCAAATTCTGCTACAGGCTAGAGCGGCGCCGGGTGCGGATCAAGCGCCCAAGTTTTATGCCGAGCTTTCTGGCGGCAACCATGGCATTTCCGGCCAGTGATGTTTCGGGTAGCGGCCGCGCATGTCGCGCCGCGCGTCCAGCCAGCCGTTGCGCCAGAAGCTCTTCAAATCCGCCGTAATGGCAATCGGACGGCCGGCGGGAGACAGCAAGGCAAGCTGCAAGGCGAGCCTGCCGCCGGCGAGAAGCGGCGTCTCGTCCAGGCCATAGAAGCTTCTCGCCCTGGCGGCGGCAATCGGCACCGGGCCGGTATAGTCGATTTTTGCTTCGCCGCCCGGCAGGTCGAGTTGCATGGGCAGCGCTTTGTCCAGCCGCGTCAATTGGTGGTGCGTCATCCGGGCGCGCAGAATTGCGAAGAGATCCAGCGATTTCGCCTCCCTCACTTTGCTGAATCCGGCGAGATACGGCGCCAGCCACTCCTGCGTGGTTGCGGCCAAGGCTTCTCGGGAAATATCCGGGTAGTCCGGTTCGATTTCGTGCATCCTTGCGACGCGCGCCTGCAGGTTGATGGCGGGATCGGTCCAGTCGAGCTGGTCCAGCCGGGTCGCCAGGGCTTTGGCCAGGGCTTCCTGCATCTCCTCCGGCGCGGCGGCCAAGCTG
>JAMFRY010000311.1 GCA_026225015.1 Alphaproteobacteria bacterium | reverse complement strand
TCGGTTTCGTGGGCTTCATCGTCTGGGCGCATCACATGTTCGTCTCCGGCATTTCCGATGACAGCCGGGTCTATTTCGAAGTGGCGACGCTGGTGATCGCGGTGCCGACAGGAGTGAAGGTGTTTTCCTGGATCGCCACGATGTGGGGCGGCTCGATCGAGTTCAAAACGCCGATGCTCTGGGCAATCGGGTTCATCTTCCTGTTCGTCATCGGCGGCGCCACCGGCGTGGTGCTGGCCAATGCCGGGCTGGATCAGGAACTGCATAATGACTATTTTCTGATCGCGCATTTCCATTACGTGCTCTCCCTCGGCGCCGTGTTCGTGATCTTTGCCGGGTTCTATTACTGGATCGGCAAGATGAGCGGCCATCCTTATCCGGAATTCTGGGGCAAGGTGCATTTCTGGACGACCTTTATCGGCGTCAACCTGACCTTCTTCCCGCAGCACTTCCTGGGGCTTGCCGGCATGCCGCGGCGCTATCCCGATTATGCAGATGCCTTTGCCGGCTGGAATTTCGTCTCCTCCGTGGGTGCATTCATCTCGGGCGCGTCCACGGCGATATTCTTTTATATTCTATGGCGGATTTTTACCTCCAAAGAGCGGCTGCCGGCAAATTACTGGGGCGACGGCGCGACCACGCTGGAATGGGCCGTCCCCTCCCCCGCGCCGCACCACACGTTTGAGGATGTGCCGGTTATCCGCTAAACCCCAGCCATGAGCGACACTGTATTTGCAAATTCGGCCGAGCTCGGCGCCACGGCCGGGGATTGGATCGCGCTGCTCAAGCCGCGGGTTTTGTCGCTGGTGGTGTTCACCGGCGCCATCGGGCTGGTGATCGCGCCCCAGCATATAAATCCGGTGCTGGCCTTGACCGCGATCCTATGCATTGCCGTGGGGGCCGGCGCCTCCGGCGCCATCAATATGTGGTATGACCGCGACATCGACGCCTTGATGAAGCGCACCGCCTCACGGCCGATTCCGGCGGGACGGATCGAGCCGGGTGCAGCCTTGGCGTTCGGCGTGGTGCTGGCGCTGGGCTCGGTGCTGCTGATGGCGGTTGCGACGAACCTGGTGGCGGCCGCGGTGCTGGCCGGCTCGATTGCATTTTACGTCTTCGTTTACACGATGTGGCTGAAACGGCTGACGCCTCAAAATATCGTCATCGGCGGTGCTGCGGGCGCATTTCCGGCGGTGATCGGCTGGTCCGCCGCAACGGGAAATATTTCCGCGCTGCCGCTTTTTCTGTTCGCGATCGTATTTTTCTGGACGCCGCCGCATTTCTGGTCGCTCGCCCTCTATGCATCGCAAGATTATGCCCGGGCCGGCGTGCCGATGCTGCCGGTGGCGAAAGGCGCGCGGCATACACGGATTTGCGTGCTGGTTTATACGCTGATCCTGCTGCCGGTGACGCTCTCACCCTATTGGTTTGGCCTGACGGGCAGGATTTACGCCGCCGCCGCTTTGCTGCTGGGTCTCGCCTTTACCTATTGCGCTTACGCGGTGCTGGCAGACAGGCAGGACGCGGCCGGCAAGAGCCTGACCGGCGATAAACCGGCCCGCGCCGCGTTCAAGTTCTCCATCATGTACCTGTTCCTGCTATTCGGCGCCTGCGCGATCGACCGGCTGCTATGAGAATTGAGGAGGAGAACTGGTCGCCGGAAATGATCGCCGAGTTCAGGCGGCGGCAACGCGGCCGGAACTGGGCGCTGCTCGCGGTGCTAGCGGGGTTTTGCGTGGTGATCTACGCGGTGGCTGTGGTCAAACTGCACGAATACGGGCAGATGTGGTAAAAACGAGGGTATAGGGAAAAGGCATGAGCGGCACAGTCCATACGGCGACAGACCAGATCAAGTCCACGGTTCCGCACCCCTATCATCTGGTGACACCGAGCCTCTGGCCGCTCTTCGGCGGGTTCTCGGCGATGACCGTGTTTACCGGCATCATCTTCGCCGCGCATTTTCATAACTTCATCATCCTCGGCCTGGGCTTCCTCTTCACCATCACCATCATGTTCCTGTGGTGGCGCGATGTGGTGCACGAGAGCCAGGTTCCCGGCCTGCACAAGATCGTGACCCAGATCGGTCTGCGCTACGGCATGGCGCTGTTCATCACCTCCGAGGTGATGTTCTTCGTCTCCTTCTTCTGGAACTATTTCAATTACTTCTTCTATCCCGGCAGCATGGGCACGGCCTTCGCCCCGGTCTGGCCGCCGATGGGGCTGCATACGATCGACCCGTTCGCCATCCCGCTGTTCAACACCATGGACCTGCTGCTCTCCGGCACCACCATCACCTGGGCGCATCACTGCCTGATCGAGGGCGATAACAAGGGAACCGTCCAGGGCCTGGCCGTGACGGTCCTGCTGGGCATTGCCTTCCTGTGCGGCCAGGGCTGGGAGTACACCCATTCGCCGTTTCCGTTCTACCATGGCGGGATTTTCTCCTCATCCTTCTTCATCGCCACCGGCTTCCACGGCGTCCACGTGATCATCGGCACCGTCTTCCTCACCGTATGCCTGTTCCGCGCCATCGCCGGGCAGTTCAACCCGCAACGCCATTTCGGCTTCGAGGCGGCGGCCTGGTACTGGCATTTCGTCGATGTGGTCTGGCTGTTCCTGTTCGTCTGCATCTACTTCCTCGGCCGCAGCGCGATTACAGCGGGATAAGGAACGTAAGCACTTCGATCTGGAGCAAAGACAACCCGCGCTGGCGCCGGCTTCGTGCGCCGGGGATTTCGGCATTTATTTGTTTCTGGCTGTTGATCGGGCTCGGGGTCTGGCAGTTGCATCGGCTGAAATGGAAGGAGGCAATTCTGGCGCAGATTTATCTGGCCGAAATTTCTCCGCCCATCGCCGTGCCGGCGCATCCCAACCGGTTCGAGAAGGTGATCGTCACCGGCGTCTGGGTGCCGGGAAAAGCTGCTTTGTATGGCGATGAGGTGCATGATGGACCGGTGACGCCGGTTGCAGGCGGCGAACTGATTCAGCCATTGCGGGAGACCATCGGCCGGGTGGTTCTGGTGGATCTGGGCTGGGTACCGTCGCAGGCGCCGGTCGCGGTCGCCGAGCCGGCAGGCATTGTGCAGGTCGTGGGCTATATCCACAAATCGGAAGCGCCGGGCTGGTTCGCCGGCGCGGATGAGCCGGAGAAAAATCTCTATTATACGCTGGACGCCGCCAGGATTGGCACGGATATGGGCTTTTCCGATGTGGCGCCGTTCACCCTGGTAGCGATCGGGAAAATGCCGCCTTTGGGCTCGGCCTTGCCGCAGCCGGCGCAGCATTTGCCTCGGCCACCGAATAATCACTATCAATACGCGCTAACATGGTTTGGCTTTGCCATCGTGCTCATGTTTGAATTCTATTTCTTTGCCCGCAAAAGGTTGAGTGACGCATGAACGCCTATGCCCGCCTGAAGGAAAAATTCTCCCGCATCGCCGTATTGGACGAAGCGGCCGCGGTTCTGGGATGGGATGCGGCCGCGATGATGCCGGCCGGCGGGGCAGCGGCGCGCGGTGAGCAAATAGCGGCCCTGGCCGGGCTCTCGCATGAACTTCTCACGGCTTCCAGCATCGCCGAGGACCTGCATTCGGCCGAGGCGCCGCAAGATGGCTGGGACGAAGTCAATCTGGAAATGATGCGCGAGGCGCATTTGCGCGCCACCGCGATTCCAACGGAGCTGGTCGAGGCAGGCTCGCGCGCCAATTCGGCCTGTGAGAGCATCTGGCGCACGGCCAGGCCAAATTCCGATTTTGCCGCGGTTCGGCCAGCGCTTGAGGAGGTACTGAACCTTACCCGGCAAAAGGCCGAAATATTGGCGGAGAAATTGGCGCTTACCCCTTATGACGCGCTTCTCACCCAGTATCAGCGCGGCATTGTCGCCGCCGACGTGGCGCCGATTTTTGCCGAATATGAGGCGTTTCTGCGCAACGCTTTGCCGGAGGTGGAGGAGAATCAGCGCCGGACTCCGTTCGAGGCCTTGCCGCCGGGGCCTTATCCCGCTTCGGTTCAGGAAATTTTGTGCCGGCGGCTCGCCCAAGATGCCGGCCTGGATTTCAGCCATGCCAGGCTGGATCGCTCCGCCCATCCGTTCTGCGGCGGCACGCCGACCGATATCCGCATCACCACGCGCTATGACGAGCAGGATTTCTGCTCGGCCCTGCTGGGCGTGCTGCACGAGACCGGGCACGGGCTTTACGAGCAGAACCTGCCGCGCCTCTATATGCGCCAACCGGTGGGCGCAGCGGCCGGAATGGCGACGCATGAGAGCCAATCGCTGATTGTAGAAATGCAGGCAGTGCGCTCGGATGCGTATTTGAGCTATCTGGCGCCGGTTCTCTCTGAGGCGTTCGGCGCGGCCATTACCCAAGGCGCCCTGAAATCCCGGCTGCGTCGGGTGCAGCGCAGTTTCATCCGGGTGGAAGCCGATGAACTCACTTACCCGGCGCATGTGATCCTGCGTTTCAGGTTGGAACAGGCGATGATTTCCCGTGAGCTCGAACTGCGCGATCTGCCGCAGGCCTGGAATGAAGGTCTGCATGCCCTGCTCGGCATTACGCCGCCCGATGACCGGCAAGGCTGCCTGCAGGATATTCACTGGTATGATGGGCTTTTCGGATATTTCCCGTCCTACACTTTGGGCGCGATGGCGGCCGCGCAGCTGATGGCGGCGGCGCGAATCGCCCTGCCGCAGCTCGATGAGAGCCTGCTGGCGGGAGATATTTCCGGGTTGATCGGCTGGCTCGCCGGAAACGTCCACGCCAAGGGATCGCGGTTTGGATTCAATGCCTTATTAACCGTGGCAACCGGCGAGAAGCTGAACCCCGCGGCATTCCGCACGCATTTGCTGGCCCGCTATCTGCCGAATCGGGGGTAATCGCGGGCAGGTGATGGGTATCGCTTCGCTCTCATCCTACGCTTCCCAAAATTAACGTAGTGTTAATGTTTCGGCGGCGGGCTTTCTACCTTCCCTTGTTCGGAACGTTCTGCAATTGGAACCCCCGGAGGCCAGCGCGCAATCTGGTTCCGCCAGGGCTCCGGCACCGACTAGTGGGACACGTCATTGAAAATGCCGTGTCCCACTAGTCATATTTAGCGCGCGCCGCCCACCAACCCGCGCCCAGGACCCTGCGTCATGAATGACGCAGGGTACTGGGCGATTGCGGGTTCAGCTTCTGGCCAATCGCCTGGCGTTCAGCACCAGCAGGCGGCGATCTTCAGGCGTGCTGGCGCGGTAGAGGCGCAGCAAGGCCAGTTCATCGCCTTGCAGCGAGCCCGCTTCGCCCGAGACGAGGTATCCCAGCGACGTGTTAAGTACTTTAGCGATTCGTTCCATATTATCACGAATCTGACCGGCACGGTCTGTCTCCCATTGCGCGATAGCGGAACGGGAGACACCCAGTTTGGAGGCAAATTCGTCCTGGGTGAGATTGGCGGCGAGACGAAGCCCCCGAATACGAGCACCAACGGATTCCGGGGATGGCTGTTTTTTTCCTGACATGATTGCATCCTAACACGCAACGTTAAATGACACTACGTTAGTATTACTTGACATAGTGCGTTAGTATCACTAACACGTAATCACCGATTGTTTTTTCTGGGAGGTTGAAATGCCACAGGCCAGAGCCTGGACTGAAGCTGCCGATAGGACGATACGCGTGATGCGCGGGGAAGGCGCCACATGGGCCGAAATTGGGCGCATACTGGGAATGTCCCGCAATACCGTTATCGAGCGCGGCCGCAGGTTGCGGGCGGAGGCGCCAGTACGCGCCATAGTGGTGCAGGAACGGCCCATTTCGGATGATCCAAACCGGCTGCCGCTGCGGGCCGGGCATCCGATCACCTGGGCATTGCTAACAGATCTGCCTTATCCGGATTGAAATATTAATGTACTACTCATCAGTGACGCCAATCACCGGCTGAAATTCCTGGTGCTCCTAACGGTTTGGGTCATCTGAGGTTGAGCCAATGCCACAGTTTTGAAATTGGCGCCGCAACAGCGCCGAGCCACAGATTGGCTAACGGCGCGGATCAAAAGCTAACAATGACCATAGCAGGACTAGAGCAGGACTAGAGCAGGATCGAAACCACTCCGCATTGATAAACGTTAACAATTCGTTAATTCTAGACTGGACAATGTTTTCTTTGATATTCAAGCGCGGGGTTGACCCGGCGATTTCATGCCACCGAAGAACAAGTTAATTAAAGTAACAATCTCAGAAACAAGACGATGCGAGACGCCCGATTCCCAATTGCAACGTTAAAAAAATGATCATCGGCATGAGAATCTTCATTTTTCCGGCGGCCAGGCCTTCAACCCCGCGCATCCGCTAATTCTGATCGTAGCCATTTGTTTCTGCGAGCTTTTCCTTTAGCGCCAGTTTTTTCATGAGCATCACCAGGCCATATACGGGACCGTCGAGGAAATAGCGCCAGGTCCGCCCAAGGGGTTTTGCGTGGCCAAAGCGCAGCCGGCTGTAAATCTCGGGGCCGAGCGCCGCCAGAAATATGCAGAGGCTGGAGGCGGCGAGATGATGCGCCGGCATGACCATCATCCAGATTGCCAGCATGCAGAGCAGCATGGCGCCCAGGGGGGCGGCGATCCGTTCACCGAACCGGCTGTAATAAACGATCGCAACCGCAATCGCGATCAACGATATTCCGATGTTTAAGGCAAAGAGCATTCCAAGCGCGGCAAACATGACGGCGAGGATACCAATCCAGTGCGGAACCGTATTGTCCAACCCGAGCCTCTCGTCGGAAAATTGTTGAACAAGATCAACGAGTCTTCGATTACTGGCGCAATGCATGAGGGCTCCCGCAGTTTGCTGTGGCTTCGTCAAGTGCTGAGATAATGTCGGAGCGTGGCGTGACAAGCTTGCCGAATCGGATCGCATGACGTCCCGGCCTTGCCGCGGCAGGGCCGGCATGAACGATGAAGGCGGCTGGCGCCAACTGCACGTTTATAATGTCGCCCCAGGAAAAATGTTGATTGTCAGAGGCTTGAAAGGTCGGATAAAAAATGATGCCGGCGGTCCCGATGCCGACCCGCCGGCGAATGGCCGCATCGGCGTGGCGGCGGATCTGGGCGCGGATCGCCGCCGCCATGGTGATCATTCCGGCCACTGCCACCGCAAGCGCCGTGATGCCGAGCAGCAGGCTCGGTGTTCCGTCAGCCACGAAAATGAAAGGTCCGGCAATGCTCAAACCCAGCAACATCAGCGCTATGGCAAGCGGCGGACTGGCGGCAGGAGGGCCGGCAATCAGGCTCGTCTCCGCACCGTTAATATCCTCCGGCGCCGGCTGCCCGGTATCGTTCAGCAAAACATCGTACCCCAAATCACCGATAGTCCGATGATAGGGAGTGATTGTGGTTACAACCGGGCACGATGATCAGTCCGCGATTATCCAACGGTGTGACATTTTTACGCTTTGCGAGACAGCCCTGGGTTGATAAAACTTGAGCGGTTTTAATCTAACAACTTCAACTGGGTAGCAAGGCAGTGTGGCGCATTTCCGCAAGGATTCTGGTTTCCGCAAGAATTCTGGCAATGTTGCTAACCCTGGGCGGCGCTACCGCTCAGGCGGCCGATCCGGCGATCACCGCGGCCGAAACCGGCGCGCAGCTTGCGTTGACCGCGGGCTACTCGAATTACGAAGAAAACATTTTTCCCCAGGATACCGAAAATGGCGGATTGCTCGGCATAAAGGCGGGCTTAAGCGCGTTGACCGCTTCGAATTTGAGCGCAATCGGGCTGCCGGATTTATATACCGGAATCGAATATGATTTTTCCGCCGGCTTCCTGAACTATCACGGCAATGTGCAAACGCAGGGCTACCCGCCTTACCGCGCCAAAGACACGGATTACTATAATACCGCCATCGTCCGGCTGGGCCTGGGCGCGCAGGTACGGCCAGGATTGGAAGTCATCCCCTATATCGCGGGCGGCTACCAGAACTGGTACCGCAATATCGGTGGTCCGGCCGGCTATGACGCGCTTTACCAGTCCGGCCTGATCGGGGGCGGCATCAAACTTGACCTCGCCGCCGGCCCGCTGCTGGTCCTCAGCGCCTCGGCCGAGAGCCTGGCCGCGATCGGCGCCGGAGTTTCGGTACCGTCGCAGGATTTTTCAGGCAATTTCGGCAGCAGCGCGGAGGAGCGCGTGTCCCTGGATGCGGATTACCGGATCACCAGCGCCTGGCATGCTTTCGCCGGCCTGGGAATCACGCATTATGAATATACCGGCTCCAAACCGAATGGCTTTGGCAGTTACGAGCCTTTGAGCACGACATTCCAGATCAATTCGCTTTTCGGAATAACCTACGGATTCTAGCGCGCGCCGCGCACAAAAACGAAACCGCTTCGGTTTCTGTCGAACCAAGTTAGAGCGCGGTTGAATCCTTGGCGAGCCTTGGCCAAGCTGGTAGCTTGCCCGCATGGCGAATCATGACCATCACCACAAAAATAAGCACGGGGAAGATGCTCACGGGGAAGAAGGGCATGGCCTCGATCACGCGCACGGCCACTCCCTGGCCGCCGCCAAAGGCAGGGCGTTCGGGATCGGTCTGGCGATCAACCTGGCCTATGTGGCAGTTGAGATCGGCGCGGGACTGTCGGCCCATTCATTGGCGTTGCTGGCGGATGCCGCCCATAATGCATCAGACGTGCTGGGGCTGCTGGCGGCGTTCGTTGCCGGGCGGCTGGCGCTGGCGGCGGCAAACTCCACTTACACCTACGGCATGCGCGGCGCCTCGATCCTGGCGGCGCTGACTAACGCCGTGCTGCTGCTCACCGTAACCGGCGCGATCGCCTGGGAGGCGGTGTTGCGCTTGTTCGCCACGCCGCAGGTCGGCGGGGCCACGGTAGTGCTGATCGCCGCCGGCGGCATTGCGGTGAATGGCGGCACGGCGCTGCTGTTCATGCGCGGCCAGAACGACATCAATGTCCGCGCCGCGTTTCTGCACATGGCGGGCGACGCCGTGCTGGCGGCGGCAACAGTGGCGGCGGGGGCGATCATCTGGTTCACGCACTGGAATTGGATCGACCCGGTAATCAGCCTTCTGGTCTCCGGGGTGATCATCGCGGCAACCTGGTCGCTGCTGCGCAAATCCATCGCCATGACCATGGATGCCGTGCCGGAAGGGTTGAACGCCGGCAAAATCTCCGCCGCACTTGCCGCCGTGCCCGGCGTCATCTCGGTGCATGATCTGCATGTATGGCCGGTTTCCACTACCGAGACGGCGCTCACCGCGCATCTGGTCCGCGCCGATCATTCGAACGATGCGGCATTGCTGGCGGCGGCGCAGCACCGGCTGGAAGAAGCCTTCGGGATTGCGCACGCCACGCTGCAGTTGGAATCCCCGGATTTCGACTGCAGCTGCGCCTTTGCTACGGCAGCGCCTTAGCGGCGCAGGGCGCTACAGCAGCGCCGTAGCGCTCCAGGCCGCGGCCACGCCGGCGGCAATGGCGGCGCCAAGGTTGCGGCTGAAGATCATCACCAGAATCGTGGCGGCGGCGCCAAACCAGTCCGCCGGCGGCGCCCGGAACAAAGCGGGCACCACATAGGCGATGAAAATGCAGCCCGGCAGATGGGTGAGCGTGTTGCGCAGAAACGGCGTCGGGGTGATGCGAGAGAAAATGAAATAGCCGCCGCAGCGGCAGGCCAGCGTCACCGCCGCCATTGCGGTGATGGCCAGCAGGTTGGAGGGATCTTCAGACACGCTTATCCCGCCACAAATCCACCAGCGCGCCGGCAAGGCTGCCACCCAGGGCGCCGCCGAGGATGTACCAGGAACTATGCGGCAAGGCCCGCGCCACCAACGCGGCCGTGCCGCCGGCCGCCGCCCAAGGGAACACATCCGCCTTGCCGCGCCAGAGCGGCACCAGCAACGCCAAAAACGCCGCCAGGGCGCCGAAGAAAATCGGATGGTGCGGCGGCAGGTTCAGGATGCTGGCCAGAACAAATCCGGCGGTCGTAGCACCCATCCAGCCGAGCCAGATTCCCAGGCTCAACCCAGCGAATAACGCGGCGTCACGCCCGCCGCGCCGCATATCGGCAACCGAAATGGCCCAGGGATGGTCGACGAGCACGGCCAGGCTGGCATAGCGTCCGGCCTGGCTCAGCCCATCCAGCCAGGGCGCCAATACCGGGCCCATCAAGGCGAAACGGATATTGACCACGAAAGCCGCGAAGCTGGCGGCGAGGATCGGCGCCGGATGGGTCCAGTTCGCCAAAGCCAGCAACTCGCTGGCGCCGGCATAGACCACGCCGTTCATCAACACGCAATCGAGCAGGCTCAGGCCGTGCCGTGCGGTGACGAGACCGGTGACGAAACCGAAAGGCGACAATCCCAGCACCAGCGGCAAAGACCGGTAGACGCCCCGCCGGAATCCCTCTTGCGTAAAAATGACTTCCGAATCCATGCGATCTTGATGGCAGGCAAAGCAAGGCGGGAGTAGTGCAGGAAAATCAACGCAGGAAAGAGCGCGCGACCAACTAGATCAAGAAGCCCTAGGGCTAATACAACCCCCCCAGGGTCTTATCGATAGCCTGCGGTTGAGCGCTGGCCGCCGTTGGCGCGGAACCGTCCGCGGTGGCGCCGGGCACACCGCTGGGTGTTGGGGAGCCGGCCCCAGTAGCGCCAGGTAGCGGCTGGCTGGTCGCCGTGGTCAGCGCATCGAAGGGGGGAGCACCCGTTAGCAGGTCGTCATTGGTCTGGGCGCCCGGCGTTTGACCGGGCTTGAAGGCCTCCGTCACGGTTTCCCCGTTGAAGCTGGTCGGCAGCAGAGTCATGCCCACAGGCACGGGAAAGTCGATCGCCGGCTGGCCGGCCAGAGCGGTTTTCATGAATTCGTTCCAGATCGGTCCGCACACGGTCCCACCGGTCTGCATTTTCCCGAGGCTTTGCGGCGAATCGAAGCCCACCCAGCATCCCGCCAGCATGCCGGGGGTAAAGCCGGTAAACCATGTGTCGTTATTATTATTGGTGGTGCCGGTTTTGCCGGCCACCGGTTGCGAGATTCCGGCAACCGCTGCAACGCCCGTGCCGCGCAACACCACCCCCTTCATCATCGTGATATCCTGAAATACGCTATTGGCGTCGGCCAACGGCGGCCCCGAAAGATCGGGAAGCGGCGGCTGGCCGGGATCGCCGCTGGCGCAATTGTCGCAAGCCTGGTTGGGCGCCTGGTAGATCACATTGCCATCCGGATCGGTCACACTGTCAATCAGGGTCGGCGTTATCTTGCGGCCATACTCATCCAGCGCGGCGTAGCCGGTCACGATGTTCCAGAGCGTGGTGTCGATGGCGCCGATGGCGGAGGGGTAGTAAGGCGGCATCGGGTTTACGATCCCGAATGCCTCGAAATTCTTGGCGATCGCGTCCAGCCCGATGCTGCGCGCCAGGTTGAGCGTGGCGAGGTTCAGCGATTGCTCCAGCGCGTGATAAATCGGCACCGGTCCCTGGAAATTATTTTCGAAATTGCCCGGCCGGTAGACCGTGCCATCCGGCATCTGCTGCACGAAGGGCGCGTCCAGCACCGGCGCGTCGGGCTGAATCCCCTGCTCCATCGCGGTGAGATAGACGAAAGGCTTCACGCCGGAGCCGGGCTGGCGCTGCGCTTGCGTCGCCCGGTTGAACGGGCTGAGATCATGGCTCCAGCCGCCCACCATGGCCAGCACGCGGCCGGTGCGGGGGTCCATGCAGATCAGCGCACCCTGGATGTTGGGAATCTGCTCCAAATTGAGGCTGTCCCCGCTGCCCTCCGGCTTGGAGATCATCACGAAATCACCCGGATGCAGCACCTGGCGCATCACGTAAGGCGGGCCGCCGACCTGGCCATCGATCACCGGCCGGGCCCAGCGGATGGATTCGAGGCTGATGCTGCCGGTGCGTTCCGCGCCTTGGCCGTCATCGGCGGAGGGGTCCTCATAGCCCAGCCGCGCGGTTCGGTCCGTCACGTCGATAACAAGCCCAAGGAACCATTTATGCCGCTTGCCGGGCGGACTGGCCTGTTTCGCAAGGTCGGCCTGCCAGTTGCTGGCAATGGCAGAATCGTCGACATGCGCGACCAGGCCGTGCCAGCCGTCATAGGCATGGTCATATTTCACCAGCCCGTCGCGCACCGCGTTTTCCGCAGCAGCCTGCAGCGCCGGGTCCAGGCTGGTGTGCACGATCAACCCGCCTTGCTGCATTTCCTGCTGGCCGAATTGCTGCTGTAACGCCTGCGCCACCGCGTCGGAGAAATAGCCGGCATCGGGCACTTCCAGCGGCGTGCCGCCGGCGCGCGGCAGCAAGGGTTCGGCCAAGGCAGTGCGCGCGTCCGTTGCCGAAATCGCGCCATCCGCCAGCATTCGGCCGATCACCCAGTTGCGCCGGCCAAGCGCCTGCGCGGGATGCCGGAACGGATCATAGGTAGTAGGCGCCTTCGGTAATGCGCCCAACGAGGCTGCCTCGGCAATCGTGAGCTGGTTCAAGGGCTTGTCAAAATAGGCCTCGGCCGCCGCGGCTACGCCGAAGGAATTATTGCCGAGATAGATTTCATTGAGATACAGCGCGAGAATCTGCTGCTTCGTCATCACCCGGCTGACCCGCACCGCCAGGATCGCTTCCTTGATCTTGCGTCCGAAGGTGATGCGGTTATCCAGCAGCATGTTCTTGACCACCTGCTGGGTGATGGTGGAAGCCCCGAGCGGCCGCCGGTCCTGCCCCAGCCGCGTCATATCCACAAAGCCCGCGCGCAGAATGGCCGAGGGGTCGATGCCCGGATCGATCCAGAAATTGCGGTCCTCGGCCGAGATGAAGGCCTGCTTCACCAGATCCGGAATTTGTGGATAGGGCACATAGATCCGCCGTTCCGAAGCGAGCTCAGCGACCAGTTGGAAATTATCGGCATAGACGCGCGAGGCGAGCGGCGGCTTGTAGTCTTTTAAGCTATCGACGCTCGGCAGCCCGGCGCTCATGACGAAAAACGTGCCGCCGCTGACCAGCAGCAGCGCCACCACCGCGAACAGGCCGAACTTGTACAATCCGCCGACCAGCAAACTGAGCAGAAAATCCCAAAAACCGCGGCGCTTGCGCGGGGTACGGCGGCGCGGCGGACCGCCGGAGCCTGGCGGCAATCGTGGCGGTTTGGGCGGATTCTCGGGCCGGCTCGGCGCCAAGCGCTCACCTGCTGTAAAACTTCCTTTGGAATCGGACATGCGGGCTCATTAGCATCGCTGCCGCGGGACCGCGAGAACGCGTAATCTAAAATCGGTTCAATCTGGCCAACGGCTTCGCTTCGTTCGGGCTATCCGGGGATACCGCCGGCGCTGGCGTCCCGGCTGCCCGCAAAATCATCAAAATAGCGGTCGATGGCGGAAGTCAGACGTGCCGCCATCAGGGCGCGATGTTTCGGACTGGTGAGCAATCGCTCGTCCAACGGGTTGGTCAAACAGCCCATTTCCAGCAAGGTGCTGGGGGTGGAAGGATCGCGCAGCACCGCGAAATTGGCGCTGCGGGAGGGGTCCGGCAGCAAGGGCACGACGCCTTTGAATGATGTTCTGATATCCTGCGCCAGGGTGGCGGCGCTGACCCGCGTCGCCCGGGTCTCAAGGCTCGCCAAAATCCCGGCGACCTGCGGCGAGACGCCGGCGATGCCGGGACCTGCGAACCGGTCGGCGCTGTTCTCATCATTGGCAAGCTTGGCCGCCAACCCGTCCGAGGCATTGCCGGACAGGGTAAATATGCTGGCTCCGCGCAGCTCCGGGCTCGGCAGATGGTCGCAATGCAAGGCGATGAACAAATCCGCATTGGCCGCCACGGCGTCGGCGACTCGCCCTTCCAGCGTGACGAACACATCGCGCTCGCGCGTCATGTTCACCCGGTAACGGCCGGTTGCCAGCAAGGCGCCGCGCAGCGCGAATCCGGAAGCCAGCGTAATATGCTTCTCGAAAACCCCATCCGGCGCGATCGCTCCCGGATCATGCCCGCCATGGCCAGGGTCGATCATGATCAGCGGCAGCCTGGCGCGCGCGATCCGCGCCGGCCGCGCCCATCCAGGCCGCGCCGCCAGGACCAGACCCGCCCCCATGATGGCCCTGCCGAAGCCTCGCCGGCCAGGCGCGCAAATGCCGCACATGCAAGCTGCTTACCACATAACATTCAAACTTTGCTACGAGTAATTGAAATGGCAGTATTTTCGCAATCTTTGCCATCCGGCCGCCGCCATCTTGCCGTTGGTGCCGCCGTTCCGCTATAGAGGCCCGCAACGGAGTGTAGCTCAGCCTGGTTAGAGTACTGTGTTCGGAACGCAGGGGCCGGAGGTTCGAATCCTCTCACTCCGACCAATTTTTTCAGTATGGCCGCCAAGGCGCCTGCGCTTGGACGCAGTTTTTCTCCCCCGATGCCCTGGCAGAGCGGTTGGCCTATTCCCAGATCAGTCCCGTTGGGGTTAACTGGCAGTAATGCTGATAATAATGGGGGATCACCATGTCTGAGGCGGGCGTTGAAAACCTGTCGCGCGCCCGCAATGCGGTCGTTGCGGCATTTTTGAGCTGGACGCTCGATGCGTTCGACTTCTTTATCCTGATTTTCACCTTCGACGATGTCGCCAAAACCTTTGGCGTCAGCGTCAAATCCATCACCTTCGCGATCACGCTCACGCTGGCCACCCGCGCGATCGGCGCTTTCATCTTTGGGCGGCTGGCGGATAAATATGGCCGCAAGCCGATATTGATGCTGGTGGTTTTACTTTACTCCCTATTTGAAGCCGCCAGCGGCTTTGCCTGGTCCTTTGTTTCTTTCCTTACCATCCGCGCCTTGTTTGGCGTCGCCATGGGCGGTGAATGGGGCATTGGCAGCTCGCTGGCAATGGAGACCATCCCGGATCGTTGGCGCGGCTGGGTCTCCGGTTTGCTGCAGGCCGGCTATCCGATGGGGTATTTTCTCGCCACCTTGCTGTTCGGCTTCGCCTATTCGCATCTGGGCTGGCGGGGCATGTTCTTTGTCGGCGCCGCCCCGGCGCTCTTGGTGTTCTTCATCAATGCCGGGGTGCATGAAAGCCCGGCCTTCCAGAAAATCAAAACCGGGCCGCCGGTCTCCGCCATCGCCATCCTGCGCAAGCACGGCAAGCTCGCGATCTACGCCATCGTCATGATGGCGGCCTTCAACTTTTTCTCGCATGGCACTCAGGATATTTACCCCAAGCTGTACCTCGCCAAGCAGGTGGGGCTGCCGCATCCGGTACTCACCAATATCGTGCTGATTTATAATTTCGGCGCCATGCTCGGCGGCATCACCTTCGGCCTGCTCAGCCAGCGGATCGGCCGGCGCTTTGCCATCGGGCTGGCCTGCATCCTCTCGCTCTTCGTGGTATATTTCTGGTCGCACAGCACCAGCCCGGAAGTGCTGGCCGCCGCCGCGTTCCTGATGCAGTTTGCCGTACAGGGCGCCTGGGGGGTCGTGCCGGTGCATCTCAACGAGCTATCGCCCGCCGAAATTCGCGGCACCTTCCCCGGCTTTGTCTATCAGCTGGGGAATTTTATCGCCTCGGTCAACGCGCCGCTGCAGGTTTACCTGGCCGGCACTGCCCATGATTACGGCTTTGCGCTGATGCTGGTCGCCGGCGGCGTCGCCGTCATTCTGATTATTCTGATGATTTTTGGACCGGAGGCCAAAAACATTTCCATGGCGAATACCGAAGCGCTGTAACCGCTCAAAGAGGTTGGGCCTTCCTTTCCAGGCCGGGTATCCCTAATATCCCGCGCAGAAGGATTTTTTTGATGTCGGCTGAATCAGACCAATTGAACGAACAGATTTCCCAATCGGTTGCCCTGCTGCGGAGGCATCTTTGACTGGGATCAGGCCGTTCTGCGTCTAGCCGAACTCGATTCCCAGGCCGAAAACCCCGATCTCTGGACTAACGCCGAGGCCGCGCAGGAGATGATGCGCGAACGCGGCCGGCTTGCCGGCATCATTGAGGGCGTGCAAGCCCTGGAGCGCGAATGCGCCGATGCGCTGGAATTGATCGAACTCGCCGAGACCGAAGGTGACGCGGCGGTGGCGAAGGATGCGCTCAAATCGCTATCCGCCTTGGCCGAGGAGGCCAAGCGCCGCGAGATCGAAAGCCTGCTCTCCGGCGAGGCCGACGGCCGCGACGCCTTCATGGAAATCAATGCCGGCTCCGGCGGAACCGAGGCGCAGGACTGGGCGGAAATTCTGCTCCGCATGTATTCGCGCTGGGCGGAGGCGCGTAAATTCAAGGTGGAAATCCTCGACCAGTCGGATGGCGAGCAGGCCGGCATCAAATCCGTGACCCTGCAAATCACTGGCGCCAATGCCTATGGCTGGCTGAAAACCGAATCCGGCGTGCATCGGCTGGTGCGCATCTCGCCATTCGATTCTGCGGCCCGGCGGCATACCAGCTTTGCCAGTGTGTGGGTTTATCCGGTGGTGGACGATACGATCGAAATCGACATCAACCCGGCTGATTTGAAAGTGGATACCTACCGCGCCTCGGGCGCCGGCGGCCAGCATGTGAATAAAACGGAATCGGCCATCCGGATCACCCATATCCCCACCGGAATCATCGCCGCCTGCCAGACCGATCGCAGCCAGCATCGCAACCGCGCCACCGCGATGACCATGCTGAAAGCCCGGATGTACGAAATGGAGCTGCAAAAACGCGAGGCGGCGAGCGCTGCCACCGAAGCCGCAAAAACCGATATCGGCTGGGGCCACCAGATCCGCTCCTACGTGCTGGCACCCTACCAGTTGGTGAAAGACCTGCGCACCAATTATGAAACCGGCAATCCGGCTGCCGTGCTGGACGGCGATCTCGACCCCTTCATGGCCGCCTCGCTCGCAGCGCGCGTCGGCGCCACGCGTTCCGATGCGAGCGCGATGGCCGAGTAGTTTTCGCGCCGGGAAAATGGCGGGCAGAGGAGCCAAAGGTTCCAACAGCGCGAAGCGGTGTTGGAAAGGCTCCGGAGGGGGTGCCCGCCCTACGCTGCTTTCAGGCCGGCGGCTGGATTTGCCGCAGCTTGCTTTGGATCTCTGCCTGCAATTTGGCGTCCGGCTGCAGCCCCAGCGCGCGCTGCCATTGAAAGCCTGCCTGCAAATGCATGCCGGCCGCCCAGAAGGCGTCGCCCAGATGCGCATTCACCTCGGCGTCATCGGGGTCGAGCTCCACGGCCTGGGTCAGCAATTTCAGCGCCGTTGCGGTATCTCCCTGCCGCAGAGTCACATAGCCCAGGCTGTCGATAATCGCGCCCTCTTTCGGGTCCAGTCCCATCGCCTGTTGCAGCATGTCATGGGCCTGCGCTATGTTCTCGCCCCGCAGCGCCCAGGTATAGCCAAGGTAGTTCAGCACGTAAGGCTGGTTGGGCGAGAGCGCCAGCGCCCTGCGCAGGTCCACCTCGGCTGACTGCCAATCGCCGCCCTGATCTTTGGATATCCCGCGGTCATAGTAAAGCGTCCAGGCGGCCTCGGGCGCGGGTTGCGGCAGTGCTGCGATGGCGCGGTCGTAATAGCCGATCGAAGCCTGAAATTGCCTGCCGCCGCGCTGGATATCCCCCGCCTCCTGCAGCGCATCGATGCTATCCGGCGACGTCGCGATCAGCCTGTCCAGCAAGGCCACGGCCTGGTCCGGCTTTCCCAAAGTCGCCAACAAGCTCGCCTGCTGCAGGGCGGCCGGCCCAAAAAGCGGGTCGCTTTGCGGGATCGGCTGCAATGTCGCCAAGGCCTGCGCCAGCTGAACCGGCTGCACCGGCGCGCTTGGCGGCTGCTCTCCGCCGGACTGGACGTTGGCGAGCAGCAGCCTGGCCGCCGAAAGATCCGGGCGCAGCGCCAGCGCAAAGCGCAAAAACGTGGTGCGCAGCAAAACCTGCGAAGGCTGATCCAGCGATCCGGCAACGGCCAGATAAGCCTCCGCCAACCCTTGGGCGGGCGTTGCGATAACCGGATTCGCAATCTGCGCCAGCAATGCCGGCAAGGCGACCGCCAGGCTGGGATGGGTGGCAGCCATCTGCTGCAGCTCCACTTGCGCCGCTTCTGTTTGCCCCTGCCTGGCCTTCCAGCTCGCCATGATCTGCGCCAACCGCAGATTGGGCGCGGGATCGGCGGTGTCGGCGGCCGCGTAAAGCTGCACGGCGTCCTTCATGTCATTGGCGCGATCGGCGATCAGCGCGGCGTTCAAAATATACACCGCGCCGAAAGGTGAGTTATCGGCGGCCGGGACCAGCACATTCAGCGCGGCGGTGGAGTCGCCGTCTCCGGCTAGCATCCAGCCAATAAGCAGCGGCTTCAGCAGCCCGGAGAGCGTGTCATCCGGCAATTGTGAAAACAACGTCTCGGCGGTTTTGAACGCCCCGGATGCCGCCGCCCGGTTGCCTAGCAACATGGCTGCCAACGCATTTCCCGGAACCTGGCGCGCCAGATCGGCGC
>JAMFRY010000310.1 GCA_026225015.1 Alphaproteobacteria bacterium | reverse complement strand
TGATTGGCGAAGCCACCTCCGGCACACCCCCCGGATGGGTGAAATTCATACAATCGACGTTGCGATCATCGGCGCCGGGCCGGTTGGTTTGTTTGCGGTATTCGAATGCGGGATGCTGAAACTCTCATCGCTGCTGGTGGACAGCTTAAGCGAGGTTGGCGGCCAATGCGCGGCCCTGTACCCGGAAAAGCCGATTTACGATATTCCCGGCCACCCTTCGATCGACGCCGCAGCGCTGGTCAGCCGGCTGGAGGCCCAGATCGCGCCTTTCCACGCGCCCCGGCTGCTGAACCGGCGGGTGGAGACGCTGACCGGATCGGCCGGCGATTTCACCCTCACCACCAGCGCCGGCGATACGATCCATGCCAAAGCCGTACTCATCGCGGCCGGCGCCGGCGCGTTTGGCCCGAATCGGCCGCCGCTGGACGGGTTGCCCGGCTTTGAGGCCACAGGGGCGGTGCAGTATTACGTGAAGCGGCGCGAGGATTTTCGGGGCAAGCGGGTGGTGATCGCCGGCGGCGGCGATTCCGCCGTGGACTGGGCGCTGGCGCTGAATGGCATCGCCGCCAGCATCCACGTGATCCACCGCCGCCCGAAATTCCGTGCGGCGCCGGAAAGTGCTGCGCAACTGGACGCGGCGGTGGCGCGCGGCGAGATCGAGCTGGTGATCCCCTACCAACTGCACGCGCTGCACGGCGATGGCGGGGTTCTGACCAGCGTGGAAGTGGCGGATCTGGATAACGCTTTGAGGCATATTCCCGCCGATATTCTGCTGCCGTTTTTCGGCCTCTCGATGGAGCTTGGGCCGATCGCCGAATGGGGGTTGGCGCTGGATAAAAACCATCTGACTGTAACGCCTGCCACATGCGCAACTTCCGCCGCGGGCATCTTCGCCATCGGCGATGTTGCGACCTATCCCGGCAAGTTGAAACTGATCCTGCAAGGTTTTTCCGAAGCCGCGATGGCGGCGCATGCGATTTATCCGATCGTCTATCCAGATACCGCGCTGCATTTCGAATATTCAACGAGTAAGGGCGTGCCAAAAAACTGATCTTCAGGCACAGCTTCAGCGCGGCGTGAGAAACGAGGAAATGCTTCACGTGGAACATTTTCGTTCTAACATAATGTTATTATTGCGGAATACAAAATTTATCCACAGTGTTTCGGTGTACAAAATGGGGAATGAGTGAGACAGAACCAAGTTATTGCCGCGTTTTGAGACGCTCGACCGATAGGCAGGTCGATTTGAACGATGGCAATGGCACCTAGTCACGAAATTTAACACTTTCGCTTTGCGCCACATCTCCACCGTTCCTGGGCCAAACTAGCTTTCCATATTGCTGCCATTTTCGTGTCGCCCTTCGCCTACCTCGCGTATGATGCAGGCGATTGGACACAGTCGGTTCCGCAAGCGATCCATGATCTGCTGTCTATGGGCTATGCCGCCGAAGAAGTTGGCGAGGATACTGACTTCGCAAGACAGGAACGTAGGATGGGCAGAACGCAGCGAAGCTCATCGATTCCCGTGATTGAAGAAAAAGCAAGCGTAGCTGGATCAACTCCCGGCGTAGGGCGGATCGGTGATCCGCCATTCTTTTTTATCCGAAGACGGCGGGCGTCCAAAGCATCGCGAACCTGCCGAAAATGGCGGATCATCGATCCGCCCTACACGGTTCGCCAAAGGCACCGTCGCTGCTGTCCTTGCCGGTCCAGTCCGCCGGATAAACCCCAGCGCGGACCGCTTGGTGAAACGTCGAATAGGGCCATTGCGCCGGGTGGCTTACCAAACCGTGCTTGACCGGATTGAAATGCACATAATCCATGTGATGCGCATAATCCGTATCGTCGCGAATGGTGTGTTCCCAAAACCGCCGTTGCCAGACGCCTCGTTCATGGCGCGCTTGCATGACCAGGGAACGATGTTCGGTTATCGGCAAGGATTTGGAAAACAGGTCTTTAATTCGCCGCCAGCGGGTTGAATAGTCCGTGTCACCCTCCGGCAGCGTCCAGATGCAATGCATGTGATCAGGCAACACCACCCAGGCATCGTTATAAAAAGGGCGCAGCTTGCGAACCTGCGCTACCGCCGAGCGTAGATCGCCCACGTGGCGCACCAGCAAATCGGAGCTGCGGTTGCGGGCAGTAACCGTGAATAAATAGGTGCCGCCCGCGAGGCGGTTGCGGCGGTAATTTGGCATGGCGGTTCAATCGCAAGTATGGATAAGAGGATCGACAGCGCAAACGCGGTGGAGAGCAAGACAAATTTGCCGTTTTAGGAGAATTGCGGGTCAATGGTCCGCGCTATATCGGCAGCGCGCCATCCTTCATCCGCTCCATCGCGAAGCGCGAGGAAACGTTGCGCAGGTGTACCGCGGCGATCAGCTTGCGGTAAAACGCGTCATAGGCCGCGATGTCGGCCACGATGACATGCAGCAGATAATCCACATCCCCGCTCATCCGCCAAGCGCCGACGATCTCCGGCGTGTTCGCAACGGTTTCCGCGAATTTGGCGAGCCATTCGGCGGAATGGTCGGCGGTTTCCACCGAAACGAACACCGATACCGGCAGCCCGAGCTTATCGGCGTCCAGCACCGCGACGCGGGCGCGGATGATGCCCTCTTCCTCCATCCGCTTGATGCGCTTCCAGCAAGGCGTGGCTGTCAGGCTCACCTTATCAGCAATTTCGTTCAAAGAAAGGGAGGCATCCAGCGCCAGCAGACGCAGAATGGCCCGGTCGATGTTATCCAGCTCTGCCATAAGCGCGATACTGCCATGAAGCCGGGCGGCTGACCATCAGGCTTGCAGTGGCAAATTTTAAGGACTAGAGCCCATGCCGGGTCACGCCCCCCCACCGGGGCGCTTTTCTTCTGTAAGGGAGAGTTATCGATGGCTGATTTATCCGCCCCGCCGGCGCGGCCGGGGGCAACGCCTGGCAATCCCAAGCTTGGCAATCCCAAGCCTGGCAATCCCAAGCCTGGCAATCCCAAGCCTGGCAATCCCAAGCCTGGCAATCCCAATTTTTCATCCGGACCTTGCGCCAAACGTCCCGGCTTCACGCTGGCGGCGCTGCAAGGCGCGTTGCTCGGGCGCAGCCACCGGGCCAAGGAGCCCAAAGCGAGGCTTGCGGAAGTCATTTCGCTCTCCACGGAAATCCTCGGAGTCCCGGAGGGCTGGCGGGTGGGGATCGTGCCGGCCTCCGATACCGGGGCGATCGAAATGGCGTTGTGGTCCATGCTCGGCGCGCGACCGGTCGATGTATTGGCGCATGAGAGTTTCTCGCAGGCCTGGGCGACCGATGTGGTCAAGCAGCTAAAACTGGCCGATGCCCGGGTGCTGAACGCCGAATATGGCGCTTTGCCGGATGTAAGCGCGATCGATTTCTCGCATGACGTGGTTCTGGCCTGGAACGGCACTACCTCCGGCGTGCGCTTCCCCAATGGCGATTTCATTCCGGCCGACCGCCAGGGCCTGGTTTTCGCCGATGCCACCTCCGCCGTGTTCGCCATGGACCTGCCTTGGGACAAGCTCGATGTCGTCACCTGGTCCTGGCAGAAAGTGCTGGGCGGCGAAGCCGGGCAAGGCATGCTGGCGCTCTCGCCGCGCGCCGTGGAACGGCTGCTGAGCTACAAGCCGGCCTGGCCGTTGCCGAAAATCTTCCGCCTGACCTCTGGCGGGAAACTCATCGAGGGTATTTTCGTGGGCGAGACCATCAACACGCCCTCCATGCTCTGCGTGGAGGATGCGCTGGACGGGCTGCGCTGGGCGAAATCCATCGGCGGCCTGCCGGCATTGATCGCGCGTTCGGAAGGCAATCTGGCGGCCATCGCTTCCTGGGTCGAAGGCAATCCAAGAGTGGAATTTCTGGCGCGCGAGAAGGCAACGCGCTCTTGCACCTCGATCTGCCTTGCCATCACTTGCCCCTGGTTCTCCGCCCTTGATGCGGAAACGCAGCAAAAAGCCGCCAAATCCGTGGCTTCACTGCTGGAAAAGCAAGGCGTGGCATTCGATACGGCCGCCTACCGGGATGCGCCGTCCGGCTTGCGCATCTGGGGCGGCGCGACGGTGGAGCGCAGCGATATCGAGGCGCTATTGCCTTGGATCGACTACGCGATCGATACCGTTGCCGCCGATTTCGCCAAATAAGGGCCAAATAAAGGGAGGAGCAGAATATGCCCAAAGTTTTGATCAGCGATAAATTATCGCCGGCCGCGATTGCCATTTTCAAGGAACGCGGCGTGGACGTGGATGTAAAAACCGGCCTCTCGCCCGCCGAACTCAGGGCGATCATCGGCGAATATGACGGGCTCGCCATCCGCTCCGCCACCAAGGTGACGCGCGAGGTGCTGGAAGCCGCCAAGAATCTGAAAGTGGTCGGCCGTGCCGGCATCGGCGTGGATAATGTGGATGTAAAAACCGCCACCTCGCATGGCATTGTGGTAATGAACACGCCTTTCGGCAACGCGATCACCACGGCGGAGCACGCCATTGCGCTGATGTTCGCCCTGGCCCGGCAATTGCCGGAAGCCTCCGCCTCCACCAAGGCCAGCAAGTGGGAGAAAAACCGCTTCATGGGCGTGGAGCTCACCGGCAAGTTTCTGGGTCTGATCGGCTGCGGCAATATCGGCTCGATCGTTGCCGACCGCGCGGTGGGGCTGAAAATGCGGGTGCTCGCCTACGACCCCTATCTCACCGAGGCCCGCGCCCTCGCTTTGGGCGTCGAGAAGGTGGAGCTGGATGATTTGCTGGCGCGCGCTGAGTTCATCACCATCCACACCCCGCTGACCGATGCGACCCGCAACATCCTGTCACGCGAGGCGATCGCGAAAACCAAAAAGGGCGTGCGGATCGTCAATTGCGCGCGCGGCGGGCTGGTCGACGAAACCGCGCTGGCCGAAGCCCTGAAGACCGGGCGGCTGTTCGGCGCCGGCATCGATGCCTTCTCGCAGGAACCGCCGGTCGGCAATCCCCTGCTCGGGCTGGATAACACGGTGGTGACGTCGCATCTGGCCGGCGCGACGCTCGACAATTTCGCGGCTGTGGTGGCGCGCTCGGTGGAGAACGCAAAAACCGTGCTCCGCGGCGAGCCGCTTCCGGCCAGCGACGTCGCGGTCGCACCCAGCAAGATG
>JAMFRY010000035.1 GCA_026225015.1 Alphaproteobacteria bacterium | reverse complement strand
GACCACGACGCGGTCGTGCAATGGGCGGAAATTTGCCATGTGGATCGCTCCTGTCTAAAAAATCAATCTTGAGTTTAGCCTCGACTGGCAACCCGTCCGGCCCGAATTGCGGCGCCGCGGCTGCTAGCACTCCCTGATGGAGAGTGCCAATCCTCTACAGAAAAGCCCCATCTGTTGTCAAGCGCGGCAGCAATCCCGTGCCGTGAGTGCCAACTTGCTGTAATTGCTCATTTTTTACTTGGCGATGCGGGCCGATATTTTTATGTTTTCTTCATGACAAGACGCCAGGAATGGGACTTGCTAATTTGATAAATGGAACTTGCACCGAATAGCCGCATGGAGTTGTCTTAAAATGAGCCTTGTCCAGCAGTTACGCAATTATCGCCTGACCACCGCCGAAATTCTGTACCATTTGCCCGACCATCCGGCGGTGCTGCAGAGCTATATTTGGCAGGAGTTGGACCTGGCGCCGATATTCCCCCGGCTGCAACAATTTCTGGATTTCTGGACCTCTAATCTGGATGGAAAATTGCATTCGGTGCGGGTGGGTTCGGCGACGCTGATCACCCCGCCGAAATGGCAGCATCAGCAGGAATTAACGCTGCACTAGCCGAGTTCCGATTGCACCGACTGGCGACTAGCCAGGCGGCCGGCTGCCACAAATCCGGCCGAGACCGATACAAAAAACCCGGTCAGTACCGCGATGTTGATGGCGATATGGGGGTAGCCATATTTGCCCGCATCCAGAAACGGGTAGGGGTAATAGCCGGAATAGGCGCCGTGCAGCAATGTTGCGGCGGCATAGAGCAGCGGGAAAATGAGCCAATAAGGGATGTCCCGGAAGGTCAGGTTTTCCTTCGGTACGAACAGCGCCCAGTCCGCCAGATATAAAGGTGGAATGACGTAATGCAGCAGGGCATTTACGAAGGCGCCGAGGCCGGTGGGATCGTAGAGCTTGCGCAGCAGCAGGTAGAAAATCACGGCGATCACCAGAATGTAAACGCCGATGGCGGTTCTAACGCCAGGACGCTGGAAAAACCGGGTAGCGGCGCTTTCGGGCAATAACGGGGCAGTGAAGGCGAAAGCCACCTGGATATTCCCCAGCAAGGTGAAGTACCCGAAATACCGGATGCTGCCCGCGAGCCACCCAGATTCCGAGGTGCTGATCCAATATTGCGCCAAAATCGCAAACCAGCCGATCGATGCGCCGAGAACACGGTAAGATTGCATAGGTTCGGCCTCCTGCCGAGTTTGCAGCTAGCACTCTGGGAAGCGGCCGCAAAGCGGGCTATCTTTGCGCAACTAACGCTCGGGAGCAAAAATTGTCGCAGGCGATTTTAAATGCGGTGGGCACGGCGGCGAGTCCGCGTAACCGCCGGGTGGTCTCAAACTGGCTGTTTGCCGTGTGTTTCATGATCTGGGTGATGGTCGGCATTGGCGGCTATACGCGCGATACCGGCTCCGGGCTTTCCATCATGGATTGGGACCCGATCATCGGCGCTCTGCCGCCTTTGAGCCAGGCGGCGTGGAACCGCGTTTTCGCGCTGTACCAGCAGATCCCACAATATAAAATCCTGCATCAGGGAATGGACCTCGCGGGCTTTAAATCCCTGTTCTGGCCGGAATATATCCACCGGCTTTGGGGACGGTTGATCGGGGTAGTGTTTTTCGTCCCCCTCATCGTGTTCGCCTGTACCGGGCGGATCGAGGCACGGCTGCTGCCCTGGCTCGGCCTGCTCTTTGTGCTGGGCGGGCTGCAGGGGGCGATCGGCTGGTTTATGGTCGCCTCCGGCTTTGATCCGAACAGCGTGGCGGTGCAGCCCTGGCGGCTTTCCCTGCATTTCAGCTTCGCGTTGTTTCTGTATGTGGCGACGTTATGGACCGCGCTGACGGTGCGAAATCCCACGCCGACGCGCCTTTTCGGTCAAACCGCGCTTAAAACCTGGGTGATCGCGGCGATCGTGCTGCTGGCGGTGACGATGTTCGCCGGCACCTTTGTCTCCGGCACGCATGCCATTGACGTGTTCAACCCGGCAACCAACGCCGGCTTAGGGATGCCGCCGCCCGAATATTTTGCTCTCACCCCGTGGTGGCTGAATTTCTTCGCCTATAAGCCGGCGATATTGTTCAACCATCAGGCGTTGGGCACGGCAACCGCGCTGATCGTGCTGATCACCGCCGTGCTGGCGCTGCGCGGCAAAACGCCAAAGCCGGTGAAGGATACGGCGCTCGCGGTGGGCGCATTGGTTTTGTTGCAGTATATTCTGGGCGTTACGGCTTTGGTTTCCAAATTGCTGGATGCGGGCGTGGCGCATCAACTGAATTCGGTATTGCTGCTCACCGCCTTCGTGGTGATGCTGCACCAGCTTCGCGGCGCCACGCGGTGAAAGAAAACGACCGGCTGGTAGGGCTTTGGCTGCTGGTTTTGGCCTTCATGGTGTTCGGCATGGTGGCCGGCGGCGGCCATGCGCGCACCATCGGCGCGGGATTCGTCATCCAGGTTTGGCGGCCCTTTACGGGGTTTATCCCGCCCCGCAACGCCACGGAATGGTCGCATCTTTTCGGTCTCTACCAGCAAACCGCGCAATACCAGGCGATGCAGCCGGCGATGACAGAGCAAAAATTCAAATCTCTGTTCTGGCCGATGTTTTTCGATCGCGTATGGGGGGGGCTGATGGCGCTGGTGTTCCTGGTCCCGTTTACCTTACTCTGGCTGCGAAGAAAAATCTCCAACCGGCTGGCTTTGTGGCTAATTGCCATCTTCGCCGCCGGCGGCGCGCAGGCTGTTTTTGGCTGGTATATGGTGCAAACCGGCATGCGGCCAGGCATTTTGAGCCCGCCGCCCAACTGGCTGGCCCCGCATTTCTGGTCCGCCATGCTGATTTTCTTCGCCTTGCTCTGGACGGGATTGACCCTGCGCAACCCCGCACCTGCCCCGCTGCCAAACGGCGCCTTCCTGAAACCCTGGACAAATGCCTGCATCCTGCTGATCTGGCTGACGATGGGCATGGGCGCATTGGTGGCCGCAGATAATGCCATCACCGTGTTCAATACCTTCCCCATGATGGATGGCAGATGGGTTCCCTTGGGTTTCGCCCGGCTGCATCCGCTGGCGCTGAATTTTCTCTACAACAAGGCAACCGTGCAATTCGATCACCGGCTGCTGGCGACGCTTACCGCACTCATCACCTTGACCACCGCCGTTCTGGGGCTGCGCACCGATCTGCCGGCGGGGCCGCGCGATGCGTTCTTGCTGCTCGCAGGGCTGGTGGGGCTTCAATATCTGCTGGGAATGGTGACCATCATCTCCGGCTCGGCGGAGCTGGGCTGGGTGCATGAGCTGAACGCGGTGCTGCTGTTCGCCGCCGCCATACTCGCTCGGCATCGTTTGCGTGGCGCCTCGCGCGCGCCCATGTATAGTCGCGAGATCATCGCTGCGGAGTAAGCAAATGTCAGAAGCACTCGATATAGCGAACCGGTTGTTCCATGAGGCTGGCGGGCTCGACCCCGTGGTGGCGGCAAGGCACCTCGATACCGCGCTGGAAGGTGCGGATGATGGCGAGCTATTCCTGGAATACCGGGAGAGTGAGTCGATCAGCCTGGATGACGGCCGCATCCGCGCCGCCAGCTTTGATACGCGCCGCGGCTTTGGCCTGCGCGCGGTATTGGGCGCGGCAAGCTACTACGCCCATGCCGGCGAGCTCAGCGACGAAGCTTTGGCCCGCGCGGCGGCAACCATCAAGGCCGCCAAAGCTGTTGAACAACACATGACCGCCGGCGGTCCGGCCGCTTCCCGCGGCGCGCTCTATGGCGGGCTGAATCCGCTGGCGGAAATGCCGTTTGCCACACGCGCGGCCTTGCTGCAGGAAATCGATGCCTATACCCGCGCCGCCGATAGCCGCGTGAAACAGGTGATGGCGAATATCTCCGGCGAATGGCAGGTGGTGGAAATTCTGCGCGGCGACGGCTCCAGAGTTGCGGATTTGCGGCCGCTGGTGCGGCTGAACGTCTCGGTGGTGCTGGAGGAAAATGGCCGGCGCGAATCCGGCTCCCATGGCGGCGGCGGACGCACCACCTATGCGCCGCTGATCGAGCCCGCCTACTGGCAATCAGCGGTGCAGGAGGCGTTGCGCCAGGCCAAGGTGAACCTGGAGAGCGTGGCGGCGCCGGCTGGCGAGATGCCGGTGGTGCTCGGCGCCGGCTGGCCCGGTATTTTGCTGCATGAGGCGATCGGCCATGGTTTGGAAGGCGATTTCAACCGCAAGCAAACCTCTGCTTTTGCCGGGCTGATGGGGAGCCGTATCGCCGCCAAGGGGATCACGGTGGTGGATGACGGCACCATCCCGGACCGCCGGGGCTCGCTCACCATCGACGATGAGGGCACCCCGACCTCCCGCACCACGCTGATCGAGGATGGTATTCTGGTCGGCTTCCTGCAGGACCGGCAGAATGCGCGGCTGATGAACATGCGCGCCACCGGCAACGGCCGCCGCCAATCCTACGCCCATGCGCCGATGCCACGCATGACCAACACCATCATGCTGGGTGGCGACAGCACGGCCGAAGAGATGATCAAATCCGTCAAACGCGGCCTGTACGCGGTAAATTTCGCCGGCGGGCAGGTGGATATCACCTCGGGCAAGTTCGTGTTCTCCGCCTCCGAGGCGTATTTGATTGAAGACGGCAAAGTCACTGCGCCGGTGAAGGGCGCGACCTTGATCGGCAATGGGCCGGATGCGCTGACCAAGGTGGAAATGCTCGGCAGCGATTCTGTGCTTGACCCAGGCGTTGGCACCTGCGGCAAAAACGGCCAGGGCGTGCCGGTTGGGGTGGGGCAGCCGACGATGAAAATTTCCGGGCTGACGGTGGGGGGAACGGCGGCATAGCCATACGCCGCCTGCGCCGTGACATAATGGGCTGACGCCATAGCGTCATAATGCCCCGGTTTCCCGCGCTACAAAAATCTGCGACAACGGCCCGCATGGATGACGTAACAGCTCCCCTGGACGGCCGGCAGACGCACGCCATTTTCCCGGCCATGTCCAGGCGCGCGGTGGTGGATCTGGGGTCGAACTCGGTCCGGCTGGTGATTTTTGAGGGCGATGACCGCAATCCCGTGCAGATTTTCAACGAAAAAGCGGTGCTGCGCCTGGCCAGGGGCATGACACGCACTGGCCAGTTGG
>JAMFRY010000309.1 GCA_026225015.1 Alphaproteobacteria bacterium | reverse complement strand
CTGCTGCTGCCGCCCAGCCTTGATGGCCCCAGCCTTGATGGTAGCGGCAATCTGGTCGCGCATGTCGCTTCGCCCATGCCGGGCATGGCGGTGCTGGCGGAGCAAAAAGCGGGGCATGCCCTCGCCGGCGCCAAAATCTCGAATACAGGTAATGCGGTCATCAGCCTGCCGCTTGCGCTCGAAAATCAGGTCTCGAGGCTGGTGGTGGAGGGTCCGCCGGCCGCCGGAAGCGTCTATCTCCTTGATAATTTCGCGCATGGTAGCCTGATCGGCCTGGCCAGCAGCAGCCCGGCGGCGCAGACGCCGTTTCTCGGCGCGCTGTATTTTGTCAGCCGGGCGATTCCCATTGGCAGCCAGCTCGTGACCGGCGATGTCGCCAGCCTGATCGCCGGGAGGGTCAACGTCATCATCCTGGCGGATGTCGCATTGACGCCGGCGGCGCTGCAACAGGCGCAAGATTGGATCGAAGCAGGGGGAGAAATCATCCGCTTTGCCGGCCCCATCACCGCCGCGGCGCCGGATGGTCTGGCGCCCGACGCGCTATTGGCCGGCGACCGCCGCTTGGGCGGCACGCTTACCTGGACAACGCCGCAGCCTTTCGCGCCCCCGCCCGCCGATTCCCCCCTGGCGGGATTGCGCACCGGTACTGAGACCACCGTCTCGCGGCAGATACTGGCGGACCCCACGTGCTTGGATCCGAATACGGTTTGGGCGAGACTGGCCGATGGCACGCCGCTGGTATTGGGCAAACCCATCGGCAAAGGCTTGCTGGTTTCGGTGCTCACCACCGCCAATGCGGACTGGTCCAATCTCGCGCTCGCCGGAATCTATCCCGCTATGCTGGCGCGGCTGATCGCGCTGGATCGTGGCGCCCCGGTTCTGCCCGGCCGCGAATTGCCGATGCTATACGCGTTGAACTTCAACGGCGATCTTACCGCGCCGGGGGCAAGCGCGCCGGGCATCACCGCCGGCAGCCTGCCGCAAATCACCGTTTCACCGCTGCATCCGCCGGGCATTTACGGCATTGGCGGCGCCGCGATCGCACTTAATCTCGGCGGCCATGTAACGCCGCCCATTCCCGCCAAACTGCCGCATGCCGAAAGGCTGGGGCTGCAGCGCCCGGCGGTGGATTTCGGCAACCTGCTGCTCGCCGCGGCAACCCTGCTATTATGCCTTGATCTCCTGATCTCCTTGCTCGTTCGCGGCTTGATCCGCCCGCCGCGGCGCCAGACTGCGATGATCGGGGTGTTATTGGTTGCTTGCATCGCAGATCCGGCGCAGCGGGCCCAAGCTCAGCCGATTCCGCCGGCGGCGCTACAGACAGAGCTTGCCTATATCAAAACCGGGGACCCGGCGACCGATCAGATTTCCGCCGATGCGCTGCAATATCTCTCCGCCCTCGTCTCGGCCCGCAGTTCGGCGCAATTGGCGGGACCGGCGGCGGTTTCCCCCGACTCCGATGATCTCGATCTCTACCCGATGATCTACTGGCCGGTCCTTGCCTCCGCTCCGGCGCCCTCCGATGCGGCCTGCGCGGCGCTGAACACCTATATGCAGCATGGCGGATTACTCCTGATGGACAGCCAGGGCAGCGATGCGCGGGCCCAAGGCTCCGGCGCCGGCTTTACGCCGGGCGCTGACGCGGCGATCAGGCGCGCGGCTTCCTGCCTTTATCTGCCGCCGCTGGAAGCGCTCACCACCGCCAATGCGATTGCGCATAGTTTCTACATTATCCAGTCCTTTCCGGGGAAATTCACCGGCAGCCCGGTGCTCATCGCCAGCGCCGCCGCGCGCGACGCCGATGGTGTCACCCCCATCATCATCGGCCAGAACGACTGGGCCGGCGCCTGGGCGCGGGACGCCGATGGCGATCCGGAACAAACGCCCTTGCCCGGCGGCGAGGACCAGCGCGTGATCGCAGACCGGTTCGGAACCAACCTCGTGATCTACGCGCTCACCGGCGACTACAAGGCGGATCAATCCAACCTGCCGGCGTTTTTGGAGAAGCTTGGGCATTAACCAAGTCGCCACTGAGCACGCGATTTGACCGAGCTCCGGCACGCACGGATTCCTGATAAGTTCGACGATCTGAAGCGGCATGGATTAGTTTGGAAACCCAAAATATTTACTTAAATTGTACCAGGTAGTCTGCGCGGTTTTCTCCCACGTGTATTTTGTTTTAACT
>JAMFRY010000308.1 GCA_026225015.1 Alphaproteobacteria bacterium | reverse complement strand
TTCACCGCCATCACATCCATGCCGTCCACCACCAGGCTCGGCATGCCCCAGGGCACGCCGTTCTGCGACAGATTGCGCGAGGCCGAGGAGCGTTCGATATTCGTGCCCATGCTGTAGCGGTTGTTTTCGATGATAAACACCACCGGCAGTTTCATCAGGCTGGCGAGGTTGAAACTCTCATATACTTGGCCCTGGTTGGAGGCGCCTTCGCCGAAATAGGTGAGCGTGACCCGGTCGCTCTCCCGATACCAGTTGGAAAATGCCAGGCCCGTGCCGAGGCTGACCTGCGCGCCCACGATCCCATGGCCGCCAAAAAACCCCTTCTCCTTGCTGAACATGTGCATCGAGCCGCCTTTGCCGTGCGAATAGCCGGCGGCCCGCCCGGTGAGTTCCGCCATCACGCCCTTCGGGTCCATCTCGCAGGCCAGCATGTGGCCGTGGTCGCGATAGGAGGTGATGACCTGATCGCCTGTGTCGATGGCGTGCTGCATGCCCACGACCACCGCCTCCTGCCCGATATACAGATGGCAGAAGCCGGCGATGAGGCCCATGCCGTAGAGCTGGCCGGCTTTTTCCTCGAACCGGCGGATCAGCAGCATCTTGCCATAGGCTTGCAGCAATTCCGCCCGATCCATCGATGGCTCGGGTTTCTTGGCTTTTCTGGGGGTTTTGTCCTGGCTGGCGGCCATGAAGGAACTCCATCGGAAAAAATTCGCGCTGGAGCGTAGGTAGACTTGCCACGATCGCCACCGCAAGAGATAGGATTCGAAAAACTGCCATGCTGCACTGCGATAGTTTCAATTAACCAGTTAGTGGTTAATCAATCCATGGGTGGTAGAATTGCAAATTTCGGAGATAATAATATTCCAAATCCAGGCGCTTTGGAGCAACAATTCTTGGCGTGACAACCCAAATTCGCCTATTTATTAGGGGTGGCGCTGGGCAGTTCGACGATCAAATCCGCCGGATTGGCAAGATTGAGAACCTGGCGGGATTCATGATCCAGCATGTCGCCGGCGATGGATTGGCCGTTGAGGGTTGCTATTCGGGTTTCCCACATGCCGCGCTCGGCATCGATCGTGGCGAATTCCTGGCGCATCGTGGCCAATTCGGCCTCCTGCACGCGCTGCGCCTCCAGCCCTCTGGACCCGTGCATGGCGTTCCAGCCGAAATACCAGGTGATACCAAGGAACAACGTAGGGAAGACCATGGCCCGTAGGCGGTTTTTGATCTCTCGAAGCAAGCCGGACCTTTAAAAATCTCGCAGATTTGTTCCTTTGGCGTATTTGAGGCCGGTTTCGCAAGAAAAAACTGCGGTATCTTGATGTTTTTAAGGTATTTTTGTGCGCGTGGCGGTTCATTCAGTCGGCCTGCTGGTCGGACTCAAACAGGTCCTGCAGCTCCTGGGCGGATTCCTGAGCACCCTGGATCAGTCGGGTTTCATCGTTGGCGATGGCATAAGTCTCGTTCAATATCCGCTCGTCATGCGCACGGAACAAGGCGATGGCGCGGCTGACCTCGGCCGCCTGGATGCCGAGTTTTTCCAAAGCCAGTTCCGTCAGGCGCAGGCTGGAGAAAAAGGTCTCGCGGACGATATCCTCAACGCCGGCAGCCATCAGCAAATGGACATGCCGGCGATTGCGGGCGCGGGCAAAAATCGTCAAATGCGGGAATTTGCGCCTCACCATCTGCGCCACCTGCAGAGCAGCTTCCATGTCGTCCAAAGCGATGATCAGAATGCGGGATTGCTCGGCACCGGCGGCGCGGATTACTTCCTCGCGGGTCGGGTCGCCAAAAAACACCTTGTTGCCGAAGCGGCGTACCACATCAATCTGCTCCTGGCTCTTGTCGAGCGCCACATAATGGATGCGCTGCATGCTGAGGATGCGGCCGACAATCTGCCCAAACCGGCCAAAGCCGCAAATGATTACCGGCGCCACCGAGGCCGCTACGAGCCGCGCGTCAACCGCTTCGGGACGCCGTTCCTTGCCGCGCAGCAGGCCGGGCAGGATGAAGCGCTCCGATCCGGCAAACAGGATCGGGGCGAGCATCATGGACAGGGCAACCACCAAAGTGGCGATGCCGGCGACGTGTTGATCGAGCGCCCGATTGGCGACAGCCGTAGCGAACAGGACGAAACTGAACTCGCTGCCTTCCGACAGTGACAGCGCGAAACGTATGCCCGCACCCGGCAGACGCCGGCGGATAAAGCTGACCCAAAAGGCGATAACCGATTTGAGAAAAACAAGCGCCAGAACCAGGCCGGCGATCAGCAGTGGTTGGTGCACGGCCAGTGCGAGATCGGCCGACATGCCGACCGAGATGAAGAAGAAGCCGAGCAGCAGGCCCTCAAAAGGCTCGATATCGGCCTGCAACTCATGCCGGTATTCGGAATCCGAAACCAGTACCCCGGCCATGAAAGCCCCGAGCGAGGCGGAAAGCCCAGCCCAATCCGCCAGAGCCGCGGTGCCGACGACCAGCAGCAGGGCCGTGGCCGTGAACAGCTCCGGCGACTTCGCATGGCCGACGATGCGAAAAACCGGCCGGATAAGAAAACCGCCGCCGAGCAGAATGGCGGCAATGACGGCTACGCCACGCAGGAAGCCGAGCCAGGCCAGATGGCCGGATAGATGGGCGGCGGCAAGGCTCGCTCCGGGTACGTCCCCGCCCGCGAATAACGGGACCAGCGCCAGAACCGGAATCGCCGCCACGTCCTGAAACAGCAGAACCGCGAATGTGTCCCTACCCGCCACGGAAGGCAGCAGATTGCGCTCGTTCAGCATCGGCAGAACGATGGCGGTGGAAGAAAGTGCGAGGCCAATGCCGAGAATGATCGCCGGCGGCCAGGCAACGCCCGTGACATGGGCAAGGCCGGCGATGAGGCCGGCGGTAGGCGCCACCTGGCCCAGACCCATGCCGAAAATCGCTTTGCGCATGATCCACAAACGGTGCGGGCGCAATTCCAGGCCGATGAGAAAGAGCAGCATGGTGACGCCAAGTTCCGAGACATCGCCGATCTGGCCGATATCGGTGATGAGCCCCAGACCCGACGGGCCGATGACCGCACCGGCGGCCAGATAGCCCAGAATGCTGCCGAGGCCGACCGAGCGCGATAGCGGCACGGCAATCACGGTCGCCGCCAACAGGATCAGGAGTGTGATGAACATCTATGGCCTGCGCGCCATGGTTTGGATTCCCGTGGGTTGTTCTAAATCTGCACCGATCCCGATTGCTGCAATTTGGTGGGCAGCATCGAATGTGGAACCGCCATGCCCGGAAACATCCGGTCCGCGATGAGCAATAGCAATAATATGATTAGCAGGACAGCAAACACCTGGCCCAAGGCGCGGATGGCAAAGACCACGAGCAGCAAGGCAACGACAATAAGCAGGGCGATTTGCAGATTTGGCGGCAGTCCCGCCGAGGTCATCAAGGCAGCAAGGAAGGCGTCGGCAATGCCGATGGCCTCCAGAACCAACTCCGCCAGAGTGAGGATAATGGAGAGGACGAAGTGGATGGCATGCGTCAACGTTCAGGCTCCGTTTTTTTGGAACCGTCATCCCCCGCGAAGGCGCGGGATCCACGACTTTCTCTTTTTCCCGAAAAGAAGCGCTTGCGTTTTTGTCCAAGGGCCGGCACGGCTTCAAAAGAGGTTTAAGTCGTGGATCCCCCGCGGCGTGCATACGTGCCTTCGCGGGGGATGACGTCGCGGGGTTAGGGGCAACTCATGCCGCGGCTGCGATTTCCGCAAGCAGCGCCTGGGTGGAAATCTGCCGGCAATAGCCCGAATTATTGGCCAGCGAGTTCTCGTGGCGGACCCGGCTCTGCGTCGCGCAGGCATCGGTGGGCACGGTCACGAGGTAGCCGAGGTCACAGGCATCGCGCACCGCGGAATCGACGCATTGATCGGTGAGCGCGCCGGCGATGATGAGCTGTTTGATGCCGAGATTGCCAAGAATGTAATGGATGTTGGTGGAGATGAACACCGATGAGGAGGTTTTCGGCAGAACGATCTCATCGCCTTTCGGGGCAACCTCCTCCAGCACCTGGGCATCAAAGGAATCCTTATGACAGAACATGTTGGAGATTTTATAGTCGAGGCTCAAATCCTTGCCGTCCGATTTGTGGCTGCCGATCACGGTGTAGATCACTTCGATCTTCGCCTGCCGCGAAGCCGCCAGCAGATTTTGAATATTGGGGATCGTGCGGCTGCGCATTTCGCGAAAGAAATAGCCGTATTTTTTCTCGATTTCGGCAGGGTCCATGCCGACATAATCGCCGCCATTCTCCATCGTGTAGTTCTGCACGTCGATGACCAGCAGCGCGGTTTGCGCCGGGTTAACCGGAATGTTGCGATTCAGCCCGAAACTTTTCATCCCTCACGCTCCTTTCAATCCATCTACCGCGAGTGGCAGTAAACGGGCAAGGCGGGCAGCCCATTCAGCCTGGCCGGTATCATCGGCAATCAAATCCTGGCGGATTTCAATCTCCACATAGTCCAGCCCGGCGCGCTCGGCATGAACCGGCACACCGTAATCGGTCTCATCGGACACATAATAAGGCTCGTTTTCGGCAACCTTCACATCGCCCGCTTCGCGCAGCAGCCGCGCCAGGAGATGCGAGAATCGGGGGTTGCGGTTATACAGCAGCGCGATCTCCATCGGCCTGGAGACCCCGAGATAGACCGGGGTGAAACTATGCATGGCGATATAGATTTTGCCTGTTTTCAATGCGTCGATGCGGGCGTGGTAGGGATCAAAAATACCCGCCCGGCGCGCCAGCTTTTCGGCCTCGCTCAGGTTTTGATTGCCAGGAATGGGGGTATCCTCGCTGACCTTCGGATAGGCGCTGGGCGCAGCGGGTGCTCGGTTGCAGTCGATCGCCAGGCGCGAATAGGTTTGAAAAATCGCGGTCGCGTCCAGCAGTTTTGCCAGAAGCGAGGTGACGCCGCGAATCCCGATATCCCAGGCGATATGGCGCGAAAGGTCCGGCTCGGTCAGGCCCAGATTTGCCAAGGCGCGCGGGATCAGACGCCCGGCGTGATCGGCGGTGAACAAAATCGGGCTGCTGCCGTTTTCGTTTTCAACCGTAAAGGCCGCTGGTTCGTCCGCCCCCAGCAGGCGTGAAGGCGGCGTCATCGGCGCCACGTGATGGTCTCCGGCGGCGGTTCCGCCGGATCGAACTGCAACAGTTCGCCGTTATCCACGGAGCGGCCGGTGAGCGAGAGAATGAATGCCCAATGGCTGACCACCAAGGTGGTTTTGTGGTCGCCGCGGCTTGCCATGTTCAAGCGAAACCGGTTTGCGCGTTCGATCGTCGCCTCGGCCGTCTCATGCGCCTGCGGCCACCATTGGTCGGGCAGATGGCCGAATTGATGATGCGGAAACTGCACCGCCAACAGATCGCGATGGCGGCCGATATCGCAGGCAAAAGCAAAACGCTCCCGTACCTCATGCATCACGGCGACGGGAGCCTGATGCCGGCGCAGCACCGGCTCCGCCGTTTGCAGCGCGCGGGTGTAGGGGGAGACGATGATCCGGGTGATCGCTTTATCGCCCAGCAGCGCCGCCGCCGCTTGCGCTTGTTCGTGGCCGAGCGGGGTGAGTTCCGGGTCCTCGATGCCAGGGTCCTTGCGGGTTTCCGTGAAATGCAGATTGAACAGACTCTGCCCGTGGCGCAGCAGATACATGAAGGCTCCTTAACGATGACTCAGGGCCCGGTTGCCCCCTGGGGCGGCCGGACGTATGTCCTGTACGCGATGTAGAAGCTAGATTTTGTTTTGGCGATCAATTTCATGCGATATTGATCTAGGGGGTAGCGTGCAAACGAGTGTGTTTCAGAATGGCTCAGGGCTGCAAATTGGCCTGGTTCTGTTTGGAGCCATCGCCATCTTCCTGGTGTTGCGCCTGCGCAGCGTGCTGGGCAAGCGCGTTGGCTTCGAGCGGCCGCTGGTTCCCCCCGGCCAGACACCCGGCCAGGCGCCTGTTTTCGGCGGCGGGCCAGTGATCGAGGGCCAGGCGGCGCCGGCCAGTCCGGCCCGTCCGGTGCCCGATCCGCACTCCGCCTTGGGCGAAAGGCTGATGCGCATCGTCAATGCCGACCCGAATTTCGACCCACCGAAATTCCTGGAATCTGCCGAACAGTCTTTCCGCCAGATCGTCACCTCCTTTGCCGCCGGCGACCGGGGCGCGCTGAAAACACTGTTGAGCGACACGGTATACCAGACCTTCGATTCCGCGATCTCGGCAAGAGAGGCAGCGAATGAGCGGCATCGCACGGAGATAAAGGCGGTGCTGTCGGCGGTGATCGAGGATGCCGAGCTGATCGGCAATGAAGCGGCGGTGATCGTGCGGTTCACCTCCGATCAGATCAACCTGAGTCTGGATACCGCCGGCAATCCGGTTAACGGCACGGAAGCGGTTACCGAACTCGTCGATTTATGGACGTTCGAGCGCGTGCTTGGCTCGAAGGACCCGGTCTGGCGGCTGGCGGCGGCGCGGAGCGGTTAAGCGTGAAGCGTCTTGCCGCCGTGATGGCGGCTTGTGCCTTATTGGCGGGCTGCGTGCCGCCTGCGCCTGTCGCGCAGATCATCCAGGCTCCGGGCGCGCCGCCTTTGGCCGCGATTGACGTGACCAGACTGCCGGGCTGGGAAACTGATCGAACCTCCGACGCCCTGACCGCATTCATTCGAAGCTGCCATGCCATCGCCGTGATGCCGGCCGACCAATCCTTGGGGGGAACAGGTTTGGCGGCGCAAACCGCCGGCCAGGCCGGTCAATGGCAGAACGCCTGCACAAGCGCGGCAGCGGTGGCGCCCGGCGATGATGGCGCGGCCAGAAGTTTTTTCGAGCAATATTTCAACGCCTATCAGATCAATGAAAACGCTTTGATCACTGGCTATTTCGAGCCGGAATATCCCGGTTCGAAGAATCCGGCGCCCGGCTACAAGGTGCCGCTCTACGCCAAGCCGGGCGATCCTGATCTGGCCGCCCTGCCGCGGGCGGCGATCGATGACGGCGCGCTCTACCGCAAGACTCCCGTGACCGCCTATCTCGCCGACCCGGTGGATGCGTTCATGCTGCAAATTCAAGGATCGGGGCGGATTTTGCTCCCCGACGGCGCGACGCTGCGGGTGGGATTCGATGGGCAGAATGGTCAGCCTTATACACCGATCGGCCGGGTTCTGGTGACGGACGGTATTCTCGCCCCCGATGCGGTGAGCTTCCAAACGATCAGCGCCTGGCTGAAAGCGCATCCGGATCAGTCGCAGGCGATCATGGAGGAAAATGCCCGCTATGTTTACATGCACCCGCTCGGCCCTTTGCCGGATGACGAAGGCGCGCCGGGCACCTTGGGCGTGCCGATCACGGCGGGACGGAGTCTGGCGGTGGACAGGGCCGTAATTCCGCTGGGCACGCCGGTTTACGTATCGACGACCGATCCGGTGACCAATGCCGCGATCGACCGGCTGACCGTAGCGCAGGATACCGGCGGCGGCATCCATGGCGCGCAAGCAGCGGATCTGTTCTTCGGCGCCGGGCCGCAGGCCGAGGCCGTGGCGGGAAGGATGCAGCAAAATGGCAGTCTTTTTCTCCTGCTGCCCAAGCCGGCGCCAAATTCATGAGCCTGCGCCAAAAAGCTGCGTTGCAGTGCCGCTTGCCGGGCGGCGGACAAACAGGGTAAAGCCTGCTGGACATGGCGAAGCTTACATGACGTTAATATTCAACCACGGTTCAGCCCGCCATTCTCATGATAAAGCGGGCAACGCATGAAAGCTGACGACGCCAAGCACCCGCTTCGGCTGACCGCCCTGGTGGGCGTGCTGGGCGTTGTATACGGGGATATCGGCACCAGCCCGCTTTACGCCTTGCAGGCCTCGCTCGGATATTTTCAGAAATCCGGCCTCAAATACGATGATATTTTCGGCGTGCTGTCGCTGATTTTCTGGGCGCTGATTATCACGGTCACGTTGAAATACGTCACCTTCGTGATGCGAGCCGATAATAACGGCGAAGGCGGCATTCTGGCTTTGATGGCCTTGGCGCAGCGTGTCGCGAAATACGACAGAACGCGCGCGCTGCTCGGCATTGTCGGCGTTGTCGGCGCCGGGTTATTTTTTGGCGACGGCGTGATCACACCGGCGATTTCCGTGCTCTCCGCGGTGGCCGGGCTGGAGGTAGTCTCGCCCAATCTGGGGCCTGCGGTGGTGCCGATTTCACTGGTCATCATTATCATTTTGTTCCTGGTGCAGCGCCGCGGCACCGGCTCAATGGGGCGGGCCTTCGGGCCGGTGATGACCGTTTGGTTCCTGGTGATCGGGCTGATGGGCCTGATCCAGATTCTCCACCACCCCTTCGTTCTCAAGGCGCTGATCCCGACCTACGGCTTCACCTTTATCATCAGCCACGGCTTTCTCGCCTTCGTGGCGCTCGGCGCGGTGGTGCTGGCGGTAACCGGCGCCGAGGCACTCTACGCCGATATGAGCCATTTCGGGCGCCGCCCCATTCGGCTGGCCTGGAGCTGGTTCGTGCTGCCTTGCCTGTTGCTGAATTATTTCGGCCAGGGCGCGTTGGTGATCAGCACGCCTTCGGCGATCGACAACCCGTTTTTCAAATGCGCGCCCCACAGCATGCAGCTCTCTTTGGTGGTGCTGTCGACGTTCGCCACCATCATCGCGAGCCAGGCGGTGATCACCGGCGCCTATTCCATTGCGCGGCAATGCATCCAGCTCGGCCTGTTTCCGCGCATGGAGATACGCCATACCAGCGAGACCGAGGAAGGGCAGATTTATGTGCCGCAGGTCAACTACATGCTCGCCGTCGGCGTGGTATTGCTGGTGCTGGCGTTCAAAACCAGCGACGCCTTGGCTTCGGCTTATGGCATCGCGTTGACGGGGACATTTCTCTGCACGAACATCCTGGCGATGGTGGTGTTCAGGCGGCAATTCAAATGGTCCCGCTTTGCGGCCATTGCCGTGTTCGGCACGTTCGGGGTGGTCGATCTGGCGTTTTTCTCTTCCAACACGCTGAAAGTGGTTGAAGGCGGCTGGGTGCCGCTGGCGATCGGCCTGACCATCGTGCTGACCATGATGACCTGGAAACGCGGGCGCGAGTTGATCCTGGCGCGCTGGCAGCAGGACAGCCTGCCGCTAGGCTCCTTCCTGGCGAGACTTCCGCAATCACGGATTTTACGGGTTCCCGGAACCGCGGTGTTCATGACCGGGAATCTAGATTTTGTTCCGAACGCTTTGTTGCACAATCTCAAACACAATAAAGTGCTACATGAGCAGGTGTTTTTCGTGACCGTTCATACGCTGGACGTGCCGCAGGCGGCGCCGGATGAACGGGCAACGGCCGAGCAGGTGGCGCCCGGTATCTATAAGGTACGGCTATGCTACGGCTTCATGGAAAGCCCGAACGTGCCGAAGGCTTTGGAGAGCCTAACCTCGCAGGGGATCGAGTTCAAGCCGATGCAGACCAGCTATTTCCTGGGCCGCGAGACGGTGGTTTCCGCTTCCGTGCCGAAATTGCGGTTCATCCGCCGATGGATGTTTCTGTTCATGGCGCGCAACGCAGTTTCGGCGACGGAATTCTTCCGCATCCCCAGTGACCGCGTGGTCGAACTCGGCGTTCGCATCGCGATCTAGTGCGCGGCAAGAATGCGACCTCACGCATGGCGAATTGCCTGGGCGAATTGCCTGATGACTGCCAGCAAAATTGCCTATAGCGTGAGTTCGTCTTCATGATGGGAGGTTGCATGCCGGAGCGCCAGGCGGATCAGGTTCAACGCGTCGGCGTGCATGGCCACGAGGTTGTGACCTATAGTTTTGGCAGCGGCGCCGAGGTGGTATTCTGCTTGAACGGCGGCCCAGGGCTACCCTGCGACTATGTGCGGGATGCCCATTCGTGTCTGGTGGATCAGGGCTATCGGGTCGTTGCATTCGACCAGCTCGGCTGCGGGCAATCCGACCGGCCGGCCGATCCGGCTTTATGGACCTTGGAGCGCTATGTCGAGGAAGTGGAAATTGTCCGCCAGGCCCTCGGGCTGGGGGTGGTGCATCTGCTGGGCCAGTCCTGGGGCACCTGGCTCGGCATCGAATATGCGCTGACCTACCCTGAAGCGTTCAAGACCATCATTCTCGCCGATGGCGCGGCGAATATACCGCATCTCGTAATCGAGCTGGAACGCCTGCGCGGTGCGCTGGGAGCTGAAACCGTTGCTATGATGCAACGGCACGAGGCGGAGGGCACGACCGATCATCCGGAATATAAAGGCGCGATCGATGTGTTGAATTATCGCCATGTCTGCCGCCTGCAGGTCTGGCCGGATGCGGTAAACCGCTCGCTGGCAGACTGGAATATGGGGCCGTATACGGCGATCCAGGGGCCGAACGAGTTTTGTTATACGGGCAGCATCAAGGACTGGAACCGGCTGGATGATCTGCACCGAATCACCCAGCCGGCTTTGGTGCTGTGTGGGCTGCATGACGAACTGACGCCGGCCTGCTCCCGGTTGATCCATCAGGCGTTGCCGGACAGCCGGATCAAGGTTTTCCCGAACAGCTCGCATATGCCATTCTGGGAGGAGCCTGAACCCTATTTCGCAACGCTGACCGCGTTCCTTGATGCGCATCGCGGCTAACCTCGCTCTCGCCACCATGCCGCGCTCAACAGCGCCAGTGCAAAAATCATCGTGGGAAAAGGCGGCAATAACGGCACGTCGCGCGCGCCCGTAACCTCGCTCGCCCGGCGCCGCTGCAGCATGGGCGCAAGCGCCGGCGTGGGATTTTGCCCAAGCCAGACGATGTTATTGCTTAACGGCCCAAGGATCGCGGCGGTTGCCGCGAGGTTTTGAAACTCCGCTGCGTTTTCCACCGCTTGCGCCGTATCCGTCACCAGCCCACCTTGCCGAATTTGCCACATGCCGGGCTGATCCGCCGGCAATGTTCCGGTATACCGGCCGGGAGCGGCTTGCTGCAGTTTCAGGCTCAGCCGGCTTCCATCCGGCGCCGTTATGGATGCGTCGCCCGGATAGGATGTGGCCAGGGTCTGCCGCGAAACCTCAAGCCGGCCGTTCTCGATGCTTGCCGTCAGGGCCTCGGCTTCCAGCGCCGGTTCATCCAGCAGCCAATGCACGCAGCGCCGCAGCAAAGGCAGCGCCGGCCCGGTTTCCGCGCCCCCACGCGTCCAGAGCCAGAACTGGTCGGAGAGCAGCATCCCAACCCTTCCCTGCCCCGCGCTGGCGAGGATGAGCAGCGGCGCGTTGTCGATGCCGGAGAGCAGTACCTCGCCCGAAGTCGGGGTTACGATCTCCTGGCGGTACCACGGCGCCAGCGTTGACCCGGCAAAGGGGGAAGTTACCGGGTGGCGGCTGCCCAGATCCGTGATGGTTGGCGTATAACCCTGGATGATCGTTCCCGGCGCCGCGGGCACGGCTGGCAGAATCGGCCCCAACGGCGTGTAGGCCAGGCTGCCATCGGTGACGAATTCCGGTCCCACCTCCACCAGCAAGGCCCCGCCTTGCCGCACATGGTTGGCGATATTCGCCAGATATTGCGGCGGCAGCAAGCCGCTTGAATCGAACTGGTCGAGGATGATGAGATCGAACTTGCCGATATCGCTATTGAACAACTCCTCGACCGGAAACGGCACCAGCGCCAGTTCGCTCGGCAGCGCATCCATCATTTCTCCCGGCGTGCGCAAGATGGTGAAATGCACCAGCTGCACGGCGGGATCGGATTTCAGCAGCACGCGCCAGGATCGTTCCCCCTGATTGGGATTGCCGGAGACCAGCAGCACTTCCAGCCGCTTGCGCACCCCGTTCAAGGTGAACGCCGCCTGGTTGTTGATGGCTGAGACCTCGCCGGCCAGCGGCGCAGCCTGAACGGAGATGGTGGCCGGGCCGGCATGGCGGACGGGGATGTTCACCGAAACCGGATTCCCCGCCGGCACGGATTGCGACCATATCTGGGCGCCATTGGCATTGATCGTCACCGGCACCATCACGCCGGAATCATCGGCGCCGTGATCGATTACGGTGAAGTTCAAGGATACCGTCTGGCCGACCAGACCATAACTCGGCGCGTTGTTAAGCCGCAATTCGCGGTCGGTCTCTTCGCCCTTTGCCGTCAGCAAAGCTGTCAAGGGCGATCCGAATGGGTTTGCGGCTGGCGCGTCCGAGATTTCGCCGTCGGTGATGATGACAACGCCCGCGCGCTGAGGCAGGGGAATATCCGCCATCGCGTTATCGAGTGCTGAAAAAAGCGGCGTACCGCTATCGGCGGAAGCCGGGACATCCAGCACGCGCATTTCCAGATCGGCGATGTTTGCGGCCTGCGCCTGGAGGTTTTTTAAGGCGCTTGCCGCCAAGGCGGAACGGTTGCCGATGGCCATGGATTGCGACTGGTCGATCGCAACCGTTATGATATCCGGGAGCGCGCGCCGCGTCTGTTGAACATAGTCCGGACCGCTGATGATCAAAAACAGGAAGGCGAAGCCGCCAGCACGCAGAAAAGCGCCGCGCGCCCGAACGATCAGCGCCAGGATAATGGCGGCGGCGCAGGCGATGCCGAGCCCTAAGCAAAGCGGCCAGGCGAGCAAGGGCGAGAAGGTGATCACCGCAACGCCAACGCCGGGCGATCAATGCAAGCCCGGCGCTTTTGCAGCCTCAAGCCAGGTCCGCTGCGAATTTCTTCAAATCCTTCAATGTGCAATGCTGCAAGGCGCCGATTTCCGTCGCGCGCAGCCATACGCGCGGCGCGGCGCCGGCGATAAACGCCTCCTGCCAGCGCGGCGCGCACAGGCACCAGCGGTCGCCGGATTTTAATCCGGCAAAACCGAAAGCCAGCATCGGTGTGCTGAGATCATTGCCGTGCTGTTTGCTGAAAGCGAGAAATTCCGCCGTCATTTCCACGCAGACCGTATGGCTGCCGAGATCCTCAGGGCCAGTGGCGCAGCAGCCATCCCGGTAGAAGCCGGTTATCGGATCATAGGAACAGGATTCCAGCACGCCGCCCAGCACATTCAGCGAACGCTGCCGCCGGTCTCCACCGCTGCTGTCCAATGGCATCGTATCTCTCCCTTCTTGCCCAATGGCGCCACTTCGTGTTGGGGTATTGCGGCCAAGCCTATCACGGCGCGCAACCATTCTGAAAGGCGGCGATGATCAACCTGTTTCAGCGCTCAGGGGTGCCCGAGAAGAAACCTTCCAGCTCCGCGAATCCAATGGCATCGTCGGCAAAACGGAAGCTGCCATCGCGCATCATTTCCCTCCCCGCAGCGATGACCGCACCCAAGGCCAGCCGCGCAAGAGCCGAACCGACACTGATGCGCCTGGCGCCGGCCTCGGCGAGGTCAGCGACGCCGAATGTCGCGCCCTTCATGCCCATGAGGACGTTCACCGGCTTGGTGAGCGCATGGCAAACGGTCCGGATCGTGTCGAGATCACGCAAGCCAGGGGCGTAGAGCACGTCCGCGCCGGCTTTTTCAAAAGCTTGCAATCGCCTGATGGTATCGTCGAGATCAGGACGATTCCAGAGGAAGTTTTCGCAACGTGCCGTCAGAACGAAGTCTTGCGGCAAGGCATCGCGGGCTTCGGCTGCGGCCGCAATTCGCTCGACCGCCAAGTTAAAATCATAAATCGGAACATCCGGCCGCCCCGTGTGGTCTTCCAGCGAACAGCCCGCAAGCCCGATGGCGGCAGCGCGCCGAATGGCTCTGGCAGCACAATCCGGGCTATCGCCAAAACCATTTTCCAGGTCCGCCGTGACAGGAAGGGGCGTAGCCCCAACGATGGACCGGCAATGGGCAAACGTGTCGTCGCCGGAGACGTGGCCTTCGGCGACCCCCGAAGAAAATGCCAGGCCGGCGCTAGTGGTGGCAAGCGCGCGGAAACCCAATTTCGCCAGTATCCGAGCGGTTCCGATATCCCAAGGATTAGGAATGATGAACGCTCCGGATTCCTCATGAAGCCGACGAAACGTCGCACCTATATCGGTCATTTCCATCTCCCGGCAGATTGGGCGAACCATGACTGCCTGAAGGGTGCAACGCTATGTTGGGCCAAAATGACCATTTTCATTACACTTTCCGGCTTCAATTATTCCGCCTCCGCGGGCAACACATTGTAGGATGGGTCCGATCGGTCCCGCTTGCCCATGTCATGCTCGGCCATCGCAGTAGCTTCGCGCACTTCGTCGAAATCCCGGATGGCGATGCGCCGATCCAGGCCCCAGCGCCCATCCCGGCGCGACCATTCATCCACATAACGGCTCCAAATGGTCATCAGCAGCAATTTCTCATCGCGACGCACCTGTATCGAAGCCGTAACATAGGCTTCGCTGCCGGCTTTGTCGCCATCCAGATGGAACAGGATATTCGTCACCTGATGCGAATGGTTGAGCGTTTTTGCATGTTGCGCGCAGATCAGATCGATGACGCCTGTGCCGCTGCCCTGGTAGAAACCCCCGCCATAATCGGCGATGCCGTCCTCATGCCAGATCGAATGGCCGAGCTTCACGTCCAGCCGGTCAACCGCGCGGCAATAGCGATAGATCAATTCCGAAATCGCCTGCCGGTCCGCCAGTTCCCGCAAAACCTGTTCATCCATTGCGGCCACCTTCACATGCCCGGGATCAGCAGCACACGCTGGCGGCGCGCGGCGGCAGAGCTTGGGGAGAACCTGGCTTCGTCATCCGCGCAGCCCCAGTTATGGATCGGGCCGAAGGGCAGCCGCGCCAATCCCACTTTGGCGACGTCCTCGGGTGTTGCCCAGTCCGTCGGCAGCGGCAAATGCTTCTCCGCCAGCAGCTTGCGATAGGCCGGCGTGTCGGTCTGGCCAAGCACCAGGGTCAGCACGTCAACCCCAGCCGGTCGCAGCTCGCCCCAAAGCGCTTCGGCGAAATTGAGCATGAAGGCCTTGGATGCGGTATAGGCGGCGAGCCCCCTTATGCCGCCATAGCTGGCGCCGGAATTGACCAGCAGCAGCCCGCCTTTGCCGCGCACGCGCATCGGTGCTCCGAAATGGTGGCAGCAGCGCAGCATGGTGGTGACGTTGAGATTGACCAACGCCTCCCAGGCAGCGATGTCGCGGTCCAGGAAACTGGCGCCGTTGGTATCGGCGCCGGCATTGCTGATGAACAGCCCAACCTCACGCGCACCCACCGCCTCGGCTATTTTATCGCAGGCATCGGGAGCCGACAGATCGACCGGCGCGATCACGCAAGCGAGTCCGGTCTTCCCCAGTATCTCCTCCCGCAGCGCAGCCAACGGCGCTTCGCGCCTGGCCACCAGCACCGAGGGCAGGCCATGTTCAGCCAGTTTGCGCGCGAATGCCCTGCCCGTTCCCTCCGAAGCGCCGGCAATAACGGCCCAAGGACCGTAGCGTTCCAATAGCTCCATTTTCCCCACCCGATTTATCGCAAGCCTGATTCCCGTCTAACCGCTTCCCTCCAGGGGCGCCATAACAGGCAAGCAGGGTCGCAGCAGCATTTTGAGATCGATGCGCGGCAAGCCACGAAGTCCAGCATCGGACGTTGCTTCGGACCATTCCTATGTATACCATCCATGCGAGCGCAATAATCGGCAAGCCGAAGCCTCCGGAGAAGCCGATCAGCACTGAAAACGGGAGAAAAAGATGACGGATTCCATCAATCGCCCTGGCTTGCACGTTCCTGCGCGCGAGCTGCCCATTCCGAATTCCATCAGCGCGCAAGCGCAGGCGCAAATGGCGATAAGGCGGCCGCCGATGCCGCCTTATCCCGCGCTGGACGACCTTGCGGGTTGGCGGCATTACGCCGCCACCATAAATCAATTTATGCTACCCGTGCTGCAGCAATGGGGCGCCGATGTGGCAGCAGATGTTGAAACGCTCAACATCGAGGGCATTCCCGTTTATGCCGTAACGCCGCATTCCGTTTCGCCGGATGACAACGCGGTATTTCTGGATCTCCATGGCGGCGCCTTCATCGTGGGTGGCGGCGAATGTTGCCGCGCCGAGGCGATCCTGCTTGCGGGCGCAATCGGGATGCGCGTTTGGTCGGTGGATTATCGCAGTCCGCCGGACTTCCCCTACCCCGCCCCGCTGGATGATTGCGTCACGGTATATAGGCATTTGTTGAAGCAGCTTCGGCCGCAGGAAATTGCAGTGGGGGGCGCCTCCGCGGGCGCCAATCTTGCCGCCGCCTTGGTATTGCGCGCGCGCGATGAAGGGCTGCCGATGCCGGCCGCCGCCGTGCTGAACACACCCGGGATCGACATGACAAACTCAGGCGATTCCGTCGAAGTCAATAAAGGCATCGATTCGGCTTTGCCCGCCGATATGGATTCCATCGGGCAGATCTATGCCGGCGGACATGACTTTACCCATCCCTATATTTCACCATTATTCGGCAACTTCAAAAAGGGCTTTTGCCCCAGTCTCCTGATCGCCGGCACGCGGGATCTGTTTCTCTCCAACGCCGCCCGCATGCATGCAAGTCTGCGCGCCGTCGATATACATTCCGAGCTTTATATCATCGAGGCCGCATCGCATGGCGGCTTTCACGGCGCCCCTGAAGAAGCGGCCATGAATAGAGAAATCCGCCATTTTATCCGCTCCCGGCGCGCCGCGGCGCGATGAACGTGGCGGCCTGTAATAACGTGACGTTAGCGCAGAACGCTATGCGCCATGCCGATCTGCATCTATCCGATGCGTTTGCGGAGCTGGCCGGTCGGTTAACACTCCTCGAGCCCGCGGTTGACTCCCGGCGCGGCCGGCAAATATTTGTGAAATGAATCTCCGCATTTCAATTGCCGCCTGGTGACAGAACAACAAGCCATTGCTGCGACCCTTCCGGAGGCAACCATCCCTGAAGATTGGCGGGAATGCCCTAATTGCGGCCTGGTTTCGGCGCTCCCCGGGATGAGCCCGGATTTCAGCGCCGATTGCCCGCGCTGCGGCCATATCCTGTGGCGGATGCGCGGCTGCAGCTTCGAACTACCGCTGGCCTGCGCCCTGGCCGGCGCGCTTTTCTTCAGCTACGCGGTGATCGCGCCGTTTCTGGAAATAACCGCGCGCGGCCATTTTCAGCTCGCCCGCATTGAAACCGGCCCCTATCAGCTCACCGATCAGGGATTCCAGATTGTCGGCATGCTGGTCCTGCTCGTCACCGTGATCCTGCCCGGCGCCAAGCTGGCGATCATCATCATCACTCTGACAGGAATTGAGACCCATTTGCTGCCGCGCGACCTGCTGAAGGAGATTTTTCGCTGGTACGAGACGCTGAAACCCTGGTCCATGGTCGATGTGTACCTGCTCGGGTTCCTAGTGGCCCTCACCCGGCTTGCCGTGATCGCCACTGTGCATCTCGACACCGCGCTCTACGCCCTGATCGGGCTGATGCTCTCGGCGGCCGCCGCCAATGCGTTCCTGGACACCGAAGCAGTGTGGCGCGCGCTCGATGGCGGGTCGTGCCATCGCAAGGCCTGCGCCTCAGGTGCGGCCGCCGGCGCCAGGCTGATCGGCTGCCAGAGCTGCGGCCTCGTCAATCGCGCTTTGCCCGGCGATAGCTGCCGGCGCTGCGACATCATCCTCGATGACCGCAAACCCGCCAGCATCGCCCGCAGCTGGGCCCATATCATTGCCGCCGCGATCCTTTATCTGCCCTCCAATCTGTTTCCGGTGATGACCATCTCCAACCTGGTGCGGACCCAGCAATTCACCATCATGGGCGGCATCTTCGAACTCTTCGAACGCGGGCTATGGCCGTTCGCCATTCTGGTGTTCTTCGCCAGCATTCTCATCCCGATCACCAAGCTGCTGCTGATGGCCTATATGCTGATCCTTACGCAATTGGGCAGCGAGGAACATCTGCTGGGCCGCACCGTCGGGTTTCGCGTCGTCGAATTTATCGGCCGCTGGTCGATGATCGACGTGTTCATGATTTCCATTCTGGTTGCGCTCGTGCGGTTCGGGAAATTTTCCAGCGTGCAGGCCGGGTTTGGCGTAACCTGTTTTGCCGGGGTCGTGGTGCTCACCATGATTGCCGCGATTTCCTTCGACCCAAGGCTGATGTGGGACCGCGCCGCCGAACACCATGCAAAGGCCGCCGCCATGCAGGACGCGCGATGAGCGGCAACTTGCCGGCCGCGCCCGCGCCGCCCCCCTCTTTGCCCCACTCACCGCCAATGGCGCATCTGCGGCGGCGGCGGTTTTCCTTCGTCTGGCTCATCCCGCTGCTCGCCGCGGGACTGGCCATTTATCTCGGTTACCGGACCTATATGGAGCAAGGTCCGCTGCTGACCCTCTCGTTAAATACCGCCCAGGGGCTGAACGCCGGCCAGACCCAGGTGAAATACAAGGCGGTTGCGCTGGGAACGGTGGAGGGGATCGATCTTTCCGGCGATAACAGCCATGTCATCGTGCGGATTCGCATGAACAATGTCGGCAGGCGTTTTCTGACCGACCATGCCAGGTTCTGGGTGGAGGGCGGGCATATTTCATTGACCGACCCGTCAAGCCTGGGAAGTTTCGTCTCCGGCGCCTATATCGCGGTTGATCCCGGCGCGCCGGGCGGGCAGTTTCAGGATCAATTCACCGGCCTGGAAGGGCCGCCAGGCGTGCGTTCCGATGAGCCGGGGCGGACCTATATTCTCAATGTCGATCGGATCGGCTCGCTGCGCACCGGCTCGCCGGTTTTGTTCCGGGATGCGGCGGTTGGCGAAGTGCTGGGCTATGATCTGGGCAACGGCATCAACCCGGTGCGGGTGAGCATTTTCATCCGCGCCCCGTTCGACGATCTGGTCCGGCCGGAGAGCCATTTCTGGAACAGTTCTGGAATTTCCCTCAATGTTCAGCCAGGCGAATTTCATGTCGAATTCGAATCACTGCAGGCGCTGCTTTCCGGCGCGGTCGCCTTCAACCTGCCGCCGCAGGCCGCTTCCGCCGAGCCCAGCCCGGCGAATGCCGCCTTTCCGCTCTACCGTACCAAAGAGGAAGCGGAAACCGCTGGCTATGCGCAACTCATCCCCGCCGTTACGTATTTCCACAGCTCTGTGGCGGGGCTAAAACCTGGCGCCGCGGTGGAAATTTTCGGCATTCAGGTCGGCGTCGTTACCAGCGTCAATCTGATCCTCGATCCGGTTACCGGCGATGAGAAAATCCGCGTCGGCATGACGCTGCAGCCTGAACGCAACGCGCATCAGGCCGATTTTGAAACGCCTGAGCAACGCACGGCTTTATTCCAGAAATTCGTCAATCGCGGGATGCGCGCCGAGATCGGAACCTCCAGCTTTATCACTGGCCAGAAGGTCATTGCCTTCACCATCGTTGCAGGCGCCAAGCCGGTGAAGCTTACCCGTGAAGGCGATGCCTATGTGTTGCCCAGCCAGTCATCAGATCTGGACAGCACGCTC
>JAMFRY010000307.1 GCA_026225015.1 Alphaproteobacteria bacterium | reverse complement strand
TTTTTCCCCCAACAATTTTACCGGGTTTTGTTTTTCCGCTTTTGGTCGGGTGGGGCGCAATCCCGCGGGGGCCTATGGCTTGGCGCACCGGCGATCCCCGCCTCGCTATTTCAATCGCCGCGGATGCCCTGCTGCCAACCGCCATCGCACCACTGGGATTGTTTATGTTCATGGCCTATCTCTACGGGCAAATGGGCGATGCCCTGGCTTTTGCCCATATCGAGGCGGGCTGGGGTCGCCATTCGGGATCGCCCTTGACCACACTGGTCGACAATCGCTACGCCCATGATTGGTGGCGGGCCTTTGCCAAGAATAGTCAGAGCACCGCCGTCAGCGAATATTCCGCGCTGGCCGGCTTGGTTTTGTGCTTGCGGCTGCTTTACCTGCGCATGTGGCCGGAATGCTTGTTGCTGGCGGGCACGGTCTTTTTGGCGCTCTCTGCCGGGATTGTCTCCATGCAGCGCTATGTCCTGGCCAACCCGGTGTTCGTCATTTTCCTGTTCGACTGGCTCTGGCAGTCGGCCTGGTTTCGCCGTTTCTTCATCCCCCTCCTGGCCGGCTGCGCCACGTTGCAACTCTATTTCGCTTGGTGCTGGCGGGGGGGCTATGCGTTCCTCATGTAGAAAGTTGGCCGCCTTGATCGGCGCCATCCTGCTGGCCGGTGAACTGGCCGTCGGCGTGCTGGGCGTATGGTTTCCGCGCGAGTCGCAGATGTACATGGACTTCTACATTGAAGGCCGCCGCGATTGCTGGCTGGCGCCGGGGGCCGAAGCTGAAGCGGTCAGGGCGCTGGCGCAACCGGAAATCGACCCAGCCGCGTTTGCCCAGCCAACTGCCTGTTATGTATTTGAGCATGGCTGGAACGCGGCGCCCCCCTGGAACCAGACCACTCAGGCGAAGACCGCTTGGCTGAACCTGCCGCGCTTGCCCGGCGCAACGGTGCTCGACGTGACCCTTGCCAATACCTCGCCTGCAGGCACCCAGGTCATTTGGGTGAGGTTGAACGCCGGGGAAGCCAGGCGACTCACACTGCCGCCTGGGCAGGTGCCCGTGGACCTGCGCTTGCTCTTGCCCGCCGGCACAAGCAGCAATGTGCAACTTCGCTTCCTCCGGCCGCACGAGCCGGATGGAAACCCAATGGCGGTGCTGCGCTTGAAATGGATCGAATAGTGCCAGGCGCCGATTTCGGCTTTGCGCTGCACGCCACAAATGGTTCGGCCCGCGCAGGCACGCTCATCACGGCGCATGGCGAAGTCCCCACGCCGACCTTCATGGCGGTCGGCACGGCCGGCACGGTGAAGGCCATGACAGCCGATGCGGTGCGCGAAACCGGCGCGAAAATCGTGCTCGGCAATACCTATCACCTGATGCTGCGCCCCACGGCTGAGCGGGTCGCGCGGCTGGGCGGGTTGCACAAAATGATGGACTGGCCGGGGCCGATCCTTACCGATTCCGGCGGGTTTCAGGTCATGTCGCTCGCTAAATTGCGCAAGATGGACGAGGCCGGCGTGACGTTCCGCTCGCATATCGACGGCACCGCGCATCATCTCTCGCCGGAGCGGTCCACCGAAATTCAATATTTGCTTGATGCCACCATCAGCATGGTGCTGGATGAATGCACGCCGCATCCCGCCAGCCGCGACGAGGCCTCCAAGTCGATGCAGCTTACCACGCGCTGGGCGAGCCGCTCCCGCCAGGCATTCGCGCCGCGCCAGGGCTATGGGCAGTTCGGGATCGTGCAAGGGAGCACCTACGAGGATCTGCGGGCGGAATCGGCGGCGGCGCTGACAGAGCTGAATTTCGAGGGATATGCGATCGGCGGCCTGGCGGTCGGCGAGGGCCAGGAGATGATGTTCGCGATGCTGGACATCACCTGCCCGCTGCTGCCGGCGCAAAAGCCGCGCTACCTGATGGGGGTCGGCACGCCGGATGACCTGCTGGGCTCCATCGCCCGCGGCGTGGATATGTTCGATTGCGTTATGCCGACCCGCGCCGGCCGCACCGCCCGCGCCTACACCTCCGCCGGCGTTTTCAACCTACGCAACGCCAAATTCACCGACGACGCCGCGCCGCTGGACGAAAATTGCTCTTGCCTAGCCTGCATCCGGCATTCCCGCGCCTATCTGCATCATCTGTTCCGCTGCGAGGAGATGCTGGGGCCGATGCTGCTCACCCAGCACAACCTCACCTATTACCAATCCCTGATGCAAGGCGCCCGCACCGCCATCCTGGCGGGAAGTTATGGCGATTATTGCGCGCACATCCGCGCCAGGTGGGGCGATGCGCCGCGATTGCTAAGCGGACGTTAATTTCACCGTCCTAAACTTCAATAATGGAACCAGATTGTGTTGCGGCCACGCTTCCAGAGCCGGCGGAGTTGCTTCGCGCCGGAAATTCTGCCTATCGGCAAGGCGACTATGCCGAGGCGGCCAAGCTATTTAGCATCGCGCTTGACATCCATCCCGACTATCGCGGCGCCCGCATCAACCTCGCAAACGCGCTGTGGTCCTTGGGCGATTACGCGGCGGCGGCGTGGCAGGCGGAGACGGTTCGTGGCGCCGATCCCGCCTCCGCCGAAGCCTGGATCATCACGGGCGCGATCCGCCTGGATAGCGGCGATGCCGGCGGAGCCGCTGATGCCTATGCCGAGGCTGCGCGCCTCCGTCCGGGCGTTTTCGCCGCTCAGGCTGGGCTCGCCGCCGCCCGACTCGCGGCGGGGCAGAACGAAGCCGCTGAGCGCGCGGCACAAGCGGCATTGGCGCTCGAACCCGGCAATGACCACGCGTTGTTCACCCTCGCCTCCGCCAAGCTGGGGCTGCGCCAGACCGCGCCGGCGCTAGATGCCTTCGACAGGCTGATTGCCGCCGCGCCGCGCCATGCGCGTGCCCGGCACAACCGCGCCAACGCGTTGATTGACCTTGGCCGGCTTGATGAAGCCAAAGCCGGGCTCCATGCCAGCCTCGCGCTTGATCCGCGCTTGAAGGAGGCCTGGGCTACGCTTGGCTATCTGCTGACCATTGAGGGGGATTTGCAAGACGCCCTCGCGGCCTGTGACCAGGCCGTGGCGCTGGACGCTGATTTCGCGCCAGGGCAGTGGAATCGCGGAGTCGCGTTATTGCTGAACGGGGATTTTGCCGGGGGCTTTGCCGCCTATGAATGGCGCAAGCGTCACAGACTGTTCCGCCACCATTTCACCGCGATGCCCGGCGCCGCCTGGCAGGGTGAAAATCTGCAAGGCAAGCATTTGCTGGTGCGCGCCGAGCAAGGCTTTGGCGATACCATCATGCTCGCCCGGTTTCTGCCGCAACTGGCAAGCCGTGCCGCAAAGCTGACCCTATGCTGCGCGCCATGCCTGTTTCCGCTATTCCGCGGATTTGACATCGAGCTGCGTGACTTGAACGCCCCGGCGGCGGATTTCTCTCCGGATTATTCGGTGGACCAAATGAGCCTGCCGCATATTTTGAAAATTACAGAAGCCAATATCCCAATGGCCGCCGGTTATCTGCAGGCCGACCCCAAGCGGATTGCAGCGCTCACACTGCCCGGCGCAAAACCGCGTATCGGCCTGGTTTGGGCCGGTAATCCTGGACATGATAACGACCATCATCGCTCGCTGCCCGTTGGTGCGTTGGCACCCCTATTCGCACTTGGAGGCGTCAGTTTCATCAGCCTGCAAATCGGCGCGCGGCAGGGTGAATATGCCATCCATGACGGTGCTCCGCTCATCCGCGATTACGGCGATACCGCCGCGTTGTTGAGCCAGTTGGACGCCGTTATCACCGTCGATACCTCGGTCGCGCATCTTGCCGGCGCCTTAGGCGTGCCTTGCCATGTCCTGCTCTCCAGCGCCTGCGACTGGCGCTGGCGGCTGGGGCGAAACGACACGGCCTGGTATGACAGCCTCGCCTTGCACCGCCAGGTCACGCTCGACGACTGGGCGGCTCCGATTGCCTCGGTGATTGCACATATTCAACAGGTTCCGTGATTGTCAAAACACTTTTGATCCGCCAGAATACTACTTAAGGTGGAAAAATAATGACAAATTGGAAACCAAATCTACAAGTGCCTGAGCGAGCGCTGGCAGCACCTCAGGCGGCCGTACCCGTCGCCGCGGAACTGCTGCAGGAATTGAAGGTAAGTGCGCATCTGATGTCGCTACCGGCCGGGCTGTTCAGCATTCTGCACGAGCCGGCCACGGCTTCGGGCCAGCAGGCGGGATTGCCTGCCATACGGATTTCACCGCCGCCCGGCGGCGCCGCGGGTGTTGAAATTACCGGTTTCCGGCCGGATGGCTGGTTGGGTGCTGACGGGGATGCGGCGCTGGTTCGGGTCGCGCACGGGCAGGCGCAAATTTTGGTGACAATCTATCAACTGCCGAACGCGACCGATGCTGGGCCGAAATTGCAGGTACGGCAGCTTATCGGCGGTATGGAAAACGTCGGCCCAGCCGCGCCAGTTGCAAGTGCGCCGGCCGCCGAAAAACAGGATTTTCTGGCGCACGTTCAGGGCAGCGGAGACTGCGGCGGCAAATTCGGGGCCTGGGTTGGCGAGCAAGGCAGCGGCAACTGGATCGAGGGTTTTGCGATCGCGGTGCCTGAAAGCTTTGCGCCTGGCGATCTTTCTTATCAGGCGGTGCTAGGGCGGGGCTGGCTCTCACCCTGGGTGGAAGCCGGGCAATATTGCGGCTCGCGCGGCATGGCGCTGCCGCTGCTGGGGTTTCGGATTCGGCTGCAGGGCGCGGCGGCGGAAGCCTTTGAGCTGAGTGCGTCCGCCAGCTTCGTCGATGGCAGCACCTGCGGACCGGTCGGCTCGGATGAGACCTGCGAGGGGGAAAAACTGGCGCCGCTGGAGGCCATGAGCCTGCGTTTGACCCCCCGCCTGCGCCGCCAAGCGCGCGCCAAGCGGTAGTCTCGCCGCCTTGAATTTTCTGTTCGTCCACCAGAATTTTCCCGGCCAGTATCTGCATATCGTTCGCAGCCTGCTGGCCGATAACGAAGCCGCGGACGGTACGCATGAGATCATTTTCATGACGGAGCCTAACGAAAATTACCTGGTCGGCGTACGCAAGGTCACCTACTCTCGCCCGCCGGCGGCGGTGGCCGGCGTGCACCGCCATGCCGGGGATTTCGACCTGGCCATGCGTCGCGCCGAAGCCGCCGCGAACGGCGCGCGCCAGCTCAAGCAGCTTGGGTTTACGCCGGACATTATCATCGGCCATCACGGCTGGGGCGAGCTGCTCAATTTGACGGATGTGTATCCGGGCGTGCCGATCCTGGGTTATTTCGAGTTTTTCTACCAAACCGAGAATGCCGATGTGAATTGTGATCCGGAGTTTCCGCTGCCCGCAGAGCTGTTTGCAGGCGTCCGGGCGAAAAACTGCGTCAATTTGCAGGCTTTCGCCCTGGAGCAGCACGGGCAAGTGCCGACTCGCTGGCAATTGAGCACCTATCCGCAATGGGCGCGTCGCTGGCTGCATCTGCTGGAAGAAGGGGTCGATCTGGCGACTTGCCGGCCGGAGCCGGGGATGCGGCGCAAGACGCTGAAGCTTGGGAAGCTGACGGTTTCGCCGCAACAGAAGCTGCTCACTTATGTGGCCCGCAATCTGGAGCCTTATCGCGGCTTTCATACTTTCATGCGGGCCTTGCCGGCGATTTTGGACGCGCGGCCTGACATCATCGTTTCGATCGTTGGCGGCGATGAGGTGAGCTATGGCAGCGCCCATCCCAATGGTCCGTGGCGGGAGGCGATGCTCGCCGAGATGCGGGGGCGGTTGGACCTCTCCCGCATCAAATTCATGAGCAAGCTGCCCTATGAGCAACATCTGGCGTTGCTCAAGCGCTCGGATGCGCATGTTTATTTGTCTTATCCGTTCGTCGCCTCCTGGTCGTTGCGGGAAGCGCTGGCCTGCGGTTGCGTGGTCGTCGGCGGCGACAGTCCGACGGTGCGTGAATTTATCACCCATGGTGAAAGCGGGTTACTGGCGCCGTTTCTCGATTCCGGCGCTTTGGCCGAGACAGTGTTGCGTGTGCTGGGCGATGCGCCACTTACCGCGCGGCTGCGCTCCGGCGCACGCGTCTATGCCAAGCAACATCTTGACTTGCAGGCTTATATCGCGCGCTACCGGAGCCTTATCGAGCGGGTAGCGGGTAAAAAGCTGCTGACCGCAGCGGTCCGCGAACGCGGGAACGATAAGGTCTAATACGCACAACGTGGCCTAGGCGTTAGTAGGGCGGCCTGAAGGTCAGAGCCGGGATTTGCGATAGCGGCGGCGGGTGCTACCGGGGCGGGCAATGAAACGCTTCTTTCAGGCCGATTCAGTGCGGGCCGTTCTGTCCTGGGTCGCGGGGCTCTACATGGATTTCGTGGCGCGAACAACGCGCTGGGAGGTCGAGGGGGAGCCGCACTTAGCAGATTGGGCCTCCTCCGGTCCGTGTATCGTGGCGTTCTGGCATGAATGCCTGCCGGCCACGATCCCTATTCTGTGGCGGCAAGGCAGGCGGTACGGCCGCGTCAAGCAGGGCGTTGCCTTGGCCAGCGCGCATCGCGATGGACGGCTGATCGGCAATGCGGTGGGATATTTCGGGATCGGCTTAGTGCTCGGCTCATCCTCGCGCGGCGGCGCCGCGGGATTGCGGAACTTGGCAGCGGCGATCAAGGCTGGGGCGGATGTAGGCATGACCCCGGACGGTCCGCGCGGCCCGCGGCGGGTTGCGGCTGCCGGGTTGGCGCAGCTGGCGGCGCTAACCGGCGCGCCGATTTTACCGGCGGCCGCCTGGACGAGATGGGCGATTACCGCTGGCTCCTGGGACCGGATGCGCCTGCCTTTGCCGTTCGGCCGGGGACGGCTGGTCTGCCTGCCGATGATCGCCGTGCCGCGCGATGGTTGGGAGGCCGCGTTGCCGGGGATCGAGGTCGCGCTGACTGCGGTAATCGAGCGCGCCGAGGCGCTGCGTTGAGGATTTCCATAATCTATGCCGGGTTCGGCACGCTGGCCTCGCCGTTTTTGCGGCGCATGTTGGCGCGGCGCGTGGCGAAGAGCAAGGAGCTTCCGGATCGGCTGGATGAACGTTTTGGAACCCCGTCTGCCGACCGACCGCCGGGCCGGCTGGTGTGGTTCCATGCGGCAAGCGTGGGCGAGACGTTATCGCTTCTGCCGGTTATCGAAGCGCTGGCAGGCCAGTCCAACGTGCTACTGACCACCGGCACCGTCACCTCCGCCCGCTTGGCGGCGGAGCGCCTGCCGGCATTTGCGCTGCATCAGTTCGTACCGCTGGATGTGTCTGCCTGGGTGAGACGCTTTCTGGACCATTGGCGGCCGGATTGCGCAGTGTTCGTGGAGAGCGAAATTTGGCCTACAACATTGACGATGCTCGATGCACGGCGGATTCCCCGACTGTTATTCAATGGCAGCATGTCGGCCCGCAGCGCCAGGCGTTGGCGCTACCTCGCCGCATTTGCGCGCGAGATGCTGGGCGGATTCCGGGCAGTGCATGCGCAATCGGCGCTGGATGCGGAAAATCTTGCCTTGCTGGGGGCGAAGCCAGTGCTGGAATGGGGGAATTTGAAATTTGCCTCGCCTTTGCTGCCGGTGGACGAAACCTGTTTGAGGGAAACGCGCCAGGCGATTGCCGGGCCGGTGTGGTTGGCGGCCAGCACACATAAGGGGGAGGAGGAAATCGTGGTCGCCGCGCACCGGCTGCTGGCGAAGAATATCCCGGAAGTATTGACGATTATTGCCCCCCGGCATCCGGCGCGCGGCAATGCGGTAGCCGCATTGGCCGACGGGCTGCCGGTTGCGCAACGCAGTTTGGGCCAGCTTCCACCTCCCGGCGGGATTTACGTCGCCGACACGCTCGGAGAATTGGGGTTGTTCTACCGGATTTCCGTTTGCGCCCTGGTCGGTGGCTCGCTGGTGGCCATCGGCGGCCATAACCTGACCGAACCCGCACGGCTGGGCACCGCCGTGTTGACCGGACCTTTTACGAGGGAGATCGGCGAGCAGGTGCAAAGGCTGCGTGAGGCTGGAGCGATCATCGAAGTGGACGATGCGGCGGCGCTGGCGGTTGCTGTGCGACGTTTTCTAGATGATCCGCTGGAAGCGGCCGAGGCGGGCGCCAAGGCGCTGCGCGCCTTTGATGGGTTGCAAGACCTGCCGACCCGCCTTGCGACGCTGATTTTGGAGCATGTCACTTGAAGGCGCCGCAATTCTGGGCACGGCGCGGCGGTTTGGCCCTGGCGCTGGCGCCGCTGGGCCAGGTGACACGCAGCATGACCGCGCGGCGGATCAAAAAACCCGGTTACGCGCCGGGAATTCCGGTGATCTGCGTTGGCAATGTCGGGGTGGGCGGTTCCGGAAAAACCATTTTGGTCCTCGATCTGCTCGCGCGATTGCCGGGACGCCCTTTTGCACTGACGCGCGGCTATAAAGCGCGCCTGACCGGACCGGTTCGGGTAGACGCAACCCACAGCGCGCGCGATGTGGGAGACGAAGCATACTTGCTGGCGGCAGCCGCCCCAACCATCGTGGCAAGGGACCGGGCCGCAGGTGCAAAACTTGCGCTGGCCGAAGGCGCAACCGCCATCGTGATGGATGACGGGCTGCAGAATCCCACGCTGAAGAAGACGATTTCACTGTTGGTCATCGATGGCGGGTACGGGTTCGGCAATCGGCTCCTGCTACCGGCCGGACCTTTGCGAGAGCCGGTTGCGGCAGCTGCAGCACGCTGCCAGGCGGCTGTACTGATCGGCGCTGATCAGACCAATGCGCTGGCGGCGCTCCCGCCGGGTCTGCCGGTGCTGCGGGCGGAGCTGGCCGCTTCCTGCATCGCTGACCTTGGCGGACAGGCGGTGGTGGCATTTGCCGGGATCGGGAGGCCAGAAAAATTCTGGTCATCGTTGAACGGTCTTGGCGCCGATGTCAGAGCAAAAATTGCGTTTGCAGATCATCACGCCTATGGCGACGCTGATGCGCGGCGGCTTGATCGGCTTGCCGCCGTGCATCAGGCCGTGCTGGTGACCACCGCGAAGGATTTCGTGAAGCTGTCTACCGATTTGCAATCAAGGGTTGCTGTGGTGCGTGTTCGCCTTGTCTGGCAGGATGCTCGAGCACTTGAAAAATTGCTCCCCGGAATCGTTTGACGCTTCCGTTGCAACGCTCGCGCGGTATATGAATGACGCATGGCGGAAAACAAGGCATTCTGGCGGGAGAAACCGCTCTCGGCGATGAGCCGGCGGGAATGGGAGTCGCTGTGCGATGGCTGCGGCCGCTGCTGCCTGCATAAACTGCGCGATGACGATACGGGCGAGATCGAATTCACCAATGTCGCCTGCCGGCTGCTGGATTTGCAGAGCTGCCGCTGTTCCGATTACGCCCACCGCCGCAGCCGAGTGCCCGACTGTGTGCAGTTGACGCCGGCAAAGCTGAAAAAGGTCGATTGGTTGCCGCCGAGCTGCGCCTACCGGCTGCTTTCGGAGGGCAAGGCGCTGTATCCCTGGCATCCGCTGATCAGCGGCACGCCGGACACTGTCCCCAAGTCGGGCGCCGCTATCAACGGCCGGGCGTTAAGCGAACGCGATGCGGGTCCACTCGAACACCACGTTGTGGAATGGCCGGGGCAGATGCCCAGGCCCGTTAGGGCTGCCGGCTGGTGATGCCGGCCATGTCTTCCGAACTGCTCCCGGTTCAAGGGGCGTTGGCGCGGGTGGAGTTCAGACGCAGTCCACGAGCCAGAAAAATATCGCTCCGGATCGATGTGGCGCAAGGCGGGGTGGTCATCACGCTGCCGCCCCGTGCGTCCCGCCGGGCTGGGCTTTCGCTGCTCCAGACGCATGAGGCCTGGGTGGCCGAGCGTCTGAAGGAGCTGCCGGGGGCAATCCCCTTTCGGCCCGGTGCCATTGTGCCGGTGAGCGGCAAGCCGCACGTGATTGTGCCCGTGGAGGGCCGGCTTGGTGGGGCCTGGATCGAGGATGGGCAAATTATGGTCAGCGGCTCCCCAGAATTTCTGGCGCGGCGGGTGAGCGACCATCTGCGGCGCCTTGCCCGCGGCCGGCTGACCGCCTTGGCCGCAGAAAAAGCCCAGTTCGCGAAATTGGCGCCAAAATGCGTGCGCGTGAAAGACACGAAAACGCGCTGGGGCAGTTGCGCTCCGGACGGTACGCTGGCCTTTTGCTGGCGGCTGATCCTGGCGCCGGAGTTCGTGCAGGATTACGTGGTGGGGCATGAGGTGGCGCATTTGAAGCACATGAACCACGGCCGCAATTTCTGGGCGCTTACCGAAAACCTCACCCCCTACAGGTCTTCCGCCACTGCATGGCTGAGCCGCAATGGCCAGGCGCTATTGCGGATAGGGTAGTCCCCATTTCTCGTCGAGGCCTTTTGCACGCGCTCATCTTGAATTTGTTTGGCAAGCAATCTCATTTAGTTAAACTGCAACGCGCTTCGACTTAACCGCATATTTCTCCAGGCTATCATCCGCTCATCGATGAAGGGAAGTCCATGAAAGCCGTAGCATTTGCGCATTCCCGGCCGATCACCGCCGAAGACGCTCTGATTGATATCGAGTTACCGGCGCCCGAGGCCCGCCAGCATGACCTGCTGGTGGAAGTAAAGGCGGTTTCGGTCAATCCGGTGGATATCAAAATCCGCCGCTTTGACGATCCCCTCGGCACGCCAAGAGTGCTTGGATTTGACGCCGCCGGCATTGTGCGCGGCGTCGGCTCGGAGGTACGGAATTTCGGCATTGGCGACGATGTGTATTATGCCGGGGTGCCGACCCGGCCTGGAAGCAATGCCGAGTTTCATCTGGTGGATGAACGCATCGTGGGCCGCAAACCAAAAACCTTGTCCTTTGCCCAGGCGGCGGCGCTGCCGCTGACCGGCTTGACCGCATGGGAAATGCTCTTCGAGCGTTTCAAAATCCCGCGCGATCAGGCGTTGGTTGGCAATCTTCTCATTGTCGGCGGCGCCGGTGGCGTCGGCTCGATTGCCATTCAACTCGCCGCCGAATTGACTGATTTTACTGTGATCGCTACCGCTTCGCGACCGGAGACCGTGGAATGGTGCAAAGCCCTTGGGGCGCATCATGTGATCGATCACCGCAAGGCCATGGCGGCGCAGATCGCGAGCCTTGATCTGACTGCGCCGGATTACATATTTTGCACCACGCATGAAGAGGCGCATTGGAGTGAATTGACAAGGTTGCTGGCCGAAGAGGGATCGATCGGCATACTGGAGCGCGGCGCGCCGCTGAATATTTCCGCGCTGTGGGAGAAATGCGCCTCGATCCATACCGAATATGTGTTTGCCCGCGGCATTCGGAAAACCCGCACGATAAGCGCCCAGCATCGCACGCTGGAGGCGATCGCGCATCTGGTCGATACCGGCGTGTTGCGCACCACAATGACCGAACATTACGGCAGCATTAATGCCACCAACTTAAAGCGTGCCCATGCCGCGATTGAAGCGGGCAGGGTGCGGGGCAAAATCGTGCTGGAAGGATTCGCATAGTGCATAGGAAACCGCTTGGATATTCGGATTTAACGCTGCCACCGATCGTGTTTGGCGGCAATGTTTTTGGCTGGACGGCTGATCCGGTCACTTCCTTCAAATTGCTAGACGCGGCGCTCGAAGCGGGCTTGAACGCAATGGATACCGCGGACGTCTATTCGCGCTGGCTCCCCGGCCATGCCGGCGGCGAGTCGGAGGCGATCATCGGCGTGTGGCTGAAAAATCGCGGCGGCCGGGACAAGGTGATCGTGGCGAGCAAATGCGGGCTGGATATGGGGCCGGTAAAGGGGAAGGGGCTTTCCAAAGCGCATATCCTGGCCGCGGTGGAGGACTCGTTGGTCCGGCTACAGACCGATTATATCGATCTCTATCAGGCGCATAGTGATGACGAGACGACGCCGCTGGAAGACACCCTGGAAGCTTTCGCCAGCTTGGTGAAACAGGGTAAGGTGCGCTCCATCGGCGCCTCCAATTACACCGCCGCACGGCTGGCGCAGGCCCTGGAAATCAGCAAAAAACTCGGTCTGCCACGCTTTGAATCATTGCAGCCGCTTTATAATTTGGTGGAGCGCACGGAGTTCGAGGGCGAACTTGAACAGCTCTGCCTCTCCGAGCATGTCGGCGTCATCAATTATTACAGCCTGGCGGCTGGATTCCTAACCGGTAAATATCGCGCCGACAGCAACCTTGCGAATGCCGCGCGTGCCGGATCAGTTAAGAAATATTTCACTTCACAAGGTTTTTCCGTGGTGGATGCGTTGACTACGCAGGCGGAACGGTTGCGGGCGACACCGGCGCAAGTGGCGCTGGCTTGGCAGATCGCACGGCCGAGCATAACCGCGCCGATCGCCAGCGCAACCAGCCTGGAGCAGTTGGACGGGCTGGTGAAGGCGGCGCAGTTGAAACTGGACGCGGAGGCGATCGAGGCCCTAGACGTGGCCAGCAGGTGATCAGCCGGGAAGGATATGACAAGGCGCTCGGTGACGGCCGACGGTAGTCTTGCCGTTCTTGTAGGTCACGCAAGTTCGACGCGGCAAAAAAAATTTAATTCAGGTAGGATAAGCAGACGATTCTCCAAATGTACGGGGTAACAAATCAGGAACCGCCCGGACGAACTGACTGCCGAATGCGGCAGACCAGTCTTGAAAGCTCATCGCCGGACATGTCAGGGGTCCAGAAGGCGGGGTCGATTCTGCGTCAATGAACGAGCTGGTGTCGGGCGCGATCAAATAAGGGGATGTTTGATCCCGGACTTTAATGGTGCGATATTTTCCTTGGAAAGGAGGGGAACGACATGGCAAACGCGGCAAGCGGAGCCAAAACCGGCTGGTATCATGGCTGGAATATCGTGGCGGTGTGTATCCTGGCCGGCATCGCGGCGAGTTCACTGCCGGTAAATGGTTTTTCGTTGTTCCTGCAGGGCTGGTCGAGAGACCTGCATGTGCCCTTCAGCACCGCGACCCTTGGCATCACCTGCTTCGGGCTGGGCGCGGCCGTGCTCTCGCCTTTTGCCGGGCTGATCACCGATCGCTTCCCGGCCCGGATCATTCTGGCCTGCGGCATTGCCGGCATGGCGGTATTTTGCATCGGCATAAGCTATGTCACGCAAATTTGGCAGTTTCTGGCGTTATATGCGGTTGTGCTTCCGGCTTCGGTACTAGGTTGCACAACCATTCCGGCAAATGCGGTGGTCATGCGCTGGTTTGTGAAGCGCCTCGGGTTGGCGCTGGGTCTCACTTCGATCGGACTGTCGATGGCAGGGGTCGTGATGCCGCCGATCGTGGCCGCCTTATTGCCGCATCTCGGCTGGCGGTTGATTTGGCGGTTTGGCGGGATACTGATTGCGGTGGTTGTCCTGCCCCTCATCCTGCTGGTGATCCGAGAAAAGCCGGCCGAGCGCGATGGACTACATTACATGACAACGGACGGCGCCGCATCAGCCCGACATCACTTGCACGGCAAAGCAAGCGGAGTTTCCTCGCTGCGCTGGGTGGATATTCTGGGACGCCGGAATTTCTGGATGCTGGTCATCGGCTATCTGGCGATGCTGATCATGTATGGCGGCGCCGGCTATAATCTTACGCCGATCGCGGCCAGCCGCGGCATCAATATACAATTGTCGAGTTACCTGCTCTCGGCCTGGGCCTTGTCGCAGATGGCCGCCACATTGGGTGGCGGCGTTCTTTCCGACAAATTCGGCAATCGGCTGCCGCTGGCAGGCTTTGCCTTCCTCACCGCGCTTGGCGGCGTGGCGGTAACGTTTGGCCAGGCCATGCCGGTCCTGGTCATTGGCGCTCTGCTGGTCGGCATTGGCGGCGGGTTCTGGCCGCTGATCGCTTCGGCTTTGGCCGCGGAATTCGGCGCCGCCGGGTTCGGCCGCGCCTTCGGAACATTGATGCTGTTTCTGCCGATCGGCGCAACACCGGTTTTCCTGGTTGCCAAGTGCAAGGAAGTCATCGGCAGCTATGTGCCGGTGCTGCTTGCCTTCGCGGCGATTGCGGCGATCGGCGGCATTGCCTGTTTGTTTTTGCGCGAGAAGCGCGGTGGGCAGGTGACGGCGCGGGAAGAGGCGAAACTGGAAGAGTCCGCAGTACCGCTGCGGTAAGCCGGCGAAAATCAATCATCGGGTGGGAATACCAAATGGAAAATTACAGCCTGTTTATGTGGCGCGAGCCGACCGCCCGGCAAGAGGACGCCTATAATGACTGGTATGACAACGTTCACCTGAAGGAAGTTTGCGCCAGTCCTGGCTCTCATCGAGGCGACGCGCTTCGTTTTTTCGAGCGAGACGCCAACGCCCCGCAAATATCTCGCTATTTACAATATCTAGACGAACGAGCCGACAACCATCATGGGCCGGTTGACCGAAGCGGCGGGAGAAATGTTCCTCTCACCGGCGCTGGATTACAACAGCATCATCCTGAGCGTGGTGCGCAAGATTTGAAGGCCCTGCTCGAATAAAAAATCCCCCGGGTTTGCACCCGGCGGTTCTCTGATGCGGCGGCCTTTCGAATCAAATCGCGATTTCGCGCAGAACCTCGCCGATTTTCTTGCCATTCTCGAAATAGCCGAGGCCGTAATCGCCCTTGATCGTGGTGCGCTGGGTGCGGCGTTCATAGACCGGGTTGCAACCTTCCACGGCATGCAGCATGCGCCAGTTGTCCCAGATCAGCAGATCGGTCGGCTTCCAGGTGTGGAAATAGGAATTCGCATCAGCGACGCGGATGATCTCCTGGCAGACTTCCTCGAACAACGCCGCGCCTTCCGGGTCTTCGTGATGCTCGATGCCATCCGACATCCAGGGGCCGACATGGAGCACCTTGCGGCCATCATGCCGGGTCCAAACCGCCGGGTGCAAGGCGCGAGGGAAGGTTCTGGCTTCCTCGGCAACTTTCCTCAAAATAGGCGTGTCGCCGAAGGATTTGAAGTTGCGGCCAAAGCGCATTTTCGTCAGGCGCACATCCAGCGTGTAGATGACGCTCAACTTCTCGATCTTGGCGCGCAGTTCGGGGCTGAATTTGTCGTAAATGTCGACGCCATCGGCAAAGCCGGTGCGGCCGCCCTCGCCTTCCGGCGCATTGATCACCGCGCGCAGCACGCCGGCACGGTTCAGTTCGTCATTATAGCAATGGTCGAAATGCCAGGGCGAGAAGCGGGCAAGCAGTTTGCCGTTCATCTCGACCAGATCGGATTTATCGTCATTCTCGTCAACGAAGCGCGGCTTGGAATGCATGTCGATCACGCCAGGCGCCACGTCGGCGTCCATGGCGCGCGGCGTTGTGCTGGTCGGGTGCTCTTTCAATGGACCGAACACATCGCTCACCTCTAGCAGCCTGTCGGACTTAACGCGACGCGGAAGCGTGCGGTAGAATCGGCGAACGCGATTCCCCCCCCGCCGGACCCAAAGCGCATGATTAACTTCCGCCCGATCAACCGCAACATGGATTTCCTGATGCCGCCATCGGTTGATGAGTGGCTGCCGCAGCGGCACCTCGCGCGGTTCATTGTGGAAG
>JAMFRY010000034.1 GCA_026225015.1 Alphaproteobacteria bacterium | reverse complement strand
GCGGCAATGACACTTCCAGCTTCGCCGGGATCGCGGCCGGCGATCATGTCCGCGACCAGTTTTCCGGCGGCGGGGGAGGGTTGGATGCCGTAGCCGCCCTGCCCTACGCACCAGAAAAAACCCGGAACAGAATCTTCCCAGCCGAAGGCCAGGCTGCGGTCCGGAGAAAAAGTGCGCAGGCCGGCCCAGCTATGTTCGACGCGGTGCACAGGAATATCTAACGCCTGCTGCATGCGGTCGATGCCGATGGCAACGTCGAGCTCGTCGGGCTGAACGTCGTGCGGGTGCATCGGGGTTTCGTCGCAGGGTGTCACCATCAGCTTGGCGCGCGCTTCGGCCCGCACATACCATTCATGGGCGGCGGATTGCACCATCGGCCAGTTGGTCACCTCATAGGGGGCGGGGTCGATGATGCAGGCAGTGCGGCGGCAGGGTTGCAGGCCAAGCGGCGCAATCCCCGCGATGCAAGCGACCTCGTCACCCCAGGCGCCGGCGGCGTTCACCAGGATGGGCGCCGCAATAGTGGCGCCGCTGGAGGTCTCGACCTGCCAGACGCCTTCCCTGCGGGCGATTTTTCCGGCGCGGTGACGGAGGAGCAGAATACCGCCGGCGTGGCGCATGCGGCGCAGGAAACCCTGATGCAGCGCGGCGACATCCATGTCGAAGGCGTTGTCCTCAAGGCCGGCGCGCACCGCATAATCCTCGCGCAATGCCGGCACGAGGCGCTTTACTTCGGATAGCGGGATATCGACGATGCCCAGGTTCTGAGCGATCAGCGCATCCAGCGCAGCGGTCTGATCGGCCGGGGCCAGGTAGATATTCTGGCGGTGTGTGCCCAGCGATACATCGGAGATATCGGCGGGCGGATTTAGGAAAAAATCGCGCGAAAGCCCGGTGAGCACGCGCACATCGGGCGGTCCGTAATTGAGAATCCAGATGGCGGCGGAGCGGCCGGTGGTGTGGTAGCCGGCCTGTTCCTCGGCCTCCACCAGCGCCACTTTATGATCCGCGCTCAACGCCGAGGCGACGGTTGCCCCGGCAATGCCGGCGCCGATCACCACGACATCAAAGGTTTTGAGGCTCAAAACAGGAATTCCTGCAGCGCGGCGATCACCGCCTTCGGCTGCTCGGCGTGCAGCCAGTGCGCCGCATGATCGACGGTTTTAATTTTGGCCTGGGGAAACCATTCGCCGATCGGGGCGCTCGATTCGGGTGTGACGTAATGCGAGTTGCCGCCGCGCAAGAACAAAGCCGGTCCGGCGTAGGGCGCTGCGCGGGCGGGGAACTGCCAGTCCACGATACGCGGCATCGAGGCGCCAATTTCGTCCAGTCCGAAGCGCCAATGCGGGTTAGGCCCCAGAACCAGATTGCTCAGCAGAAAAACCCGCAAATCGGCATCGGGAATGGAGGAGGCCAGGATTTCATTGGCCTGGCGGCGGTTTACCTCGTTGTTGAGGGGAATTTGCTTCATGGCTTCCACATAGCCGTCATAGCTGTGCGCATAGGCGATGGGCGCGATATCCATCACCGCGAGTTTTTCCACGCGGTCGGGCTGGGTCAGCGCCAGCATCATCGCCACCTTGCCGCCCATGGAATGCCCGACGACCCGTGCAGATGCGATGCCGGCTTCCGCCATGGTTTGCGCCACATCAGCGGCCATGATCTCGTAATCCATATCCGCGTGGTGCGGGCTGTCGCCATGGTTGCGCAAATCCAGCGAGAGCACCCGCGTCTGGCTGCTCAAGCCCCGCGCCACCACGCCAAGATTCCGGGCCGTGCCGAACAGACCGTGCAGCAGCACCACCGGGGGGCTGTTGCCCTGGGGGCCATTCCCCTGTTCCATAGAGTTCAAAATCATTTGCCGCTAACATCGGCCCATGGAGGAAAATCCTCAAGGGCTTGAACTATTTATCGCGTGGTGGATGGAAGCGCGCCAACCGGCGCGGCTGCGCGCCGTCCATGGTATTAAGCAGCGCGCCTGGGTGGCCGCACAGATTCTCGATTTCAGTGACATTGTTCCTTTTTTGTTCCAAAATTACGGTTTCGAACTAACATTGGAACAAATGACGGACACCACCCTTTTGGCAACATGTTGTGATCGTACCTGTCGATGAGACTACCGCCGTGATTGTGCGATGCTGATCTGGCAGGGGCTTGCAGGGTTGGCGGTCATTTGCGCCGCCGGCGCTGCGATGTGGTTTCCGTTGCCCGCCATCGCCCTATGGATGATAACGCTGGAGGCGACCCCGGATTTGTGGCGAAGCGGCGACCATGAAGCCTTGCTCGGCGCGGTAAAGGGGGCGGGAGTCGCGCTGGTTTTACTGCTCGGCCTGCGCTTTGGCTGGCGGCGGGATCGCTATAATCCCGGCTTTGCCTTTATGGTGATGTTTGCCGCCGGGCTGGTGCATGGGCTCTATCCGGGGCTTGGTTTTATGAGCAGCCTGCGTTCGTTGATCGGCTCGGCTGGACCGTTCGCCTTCAGCTTCGTGAAAACCGGCGAGGCGTTTCGCAACCTGGTGACGCGCCTGGCGGTTTTTGGGCCGCTGGTGAATGTCGCGGTTGGGGCGGTGCTGGGCGTGGCGCATATCCACGCGTTCTATTTTACCGAAGGTGCTGCGCTACGGCTGGCCGGGGCGGGGGAGCCGGCTTTTCTCGGCGGATTTGCGCTAATCGCGGTGTATGCGGGGTTGTTCGAGATTCTGCGCCGGGAGGATCGAAATGAAGGAAGCCTCTGGCCGGATTATCTGTTGCTGGCCGTCAATGCCGGGATTTTGCTGCTCACCGGGGCAAGGATGCCGCTGGTTTTGGGATTACTGATGATGTTTGGCGTGTTTTTGCTGCGGCGGCGGGTGCTGTTGCTGGCCGCAGGCGGCGCGCTGGCGGCCGCGGCGGCGGTGTTTGCCGGGCGGTTCAGCTTCATCCGGGCGGTCAACCTGGCGCAGGCCGGGCAGGCCGATAGTCTTTCAAACCGGAATCTGATCTGGCCGCATTTCGAGACGGCAATCGCGGCCTCGCCCTGGTTAGGCTGGGGTTTGGGCGCCGGCAAATTTGTCGTGCCGCCCAGCGGGATTGCGACGCTGATCGGCACGACAGCCGCGCATAATGAGTATTTGCGCATCGGCTGCGATGGCGGCGGCGTCGGCTTGGCCCTGCTGATGCTTTCCATGGGGCTATGGGCGTATCGCGGGAGCAAGACGCTGCCTTGCGCCGAACGCTGGCTCATGCGCCTTGTATTCGTCGCCTTCGCCGTGCATTCTGCGACAGATAATACTTTGATTGCAACGACAAGCAGCGTTTTGTTCATCTGGACGAGCGCGGTTTTCTCGGCTGCGGCAAAGCCCTTTGAAGAGGTCGCCTGATGCTCTCCCGCCGTGCCGCCATCTCGTTGCCCTTCGCGCTTGGGGGCAGCTTGTTTGCGCCGGCGAAGGGTGATCCGCTGCCTCCGCTCGCCATGGTGATGAATTCCGGGGAGGCGAGTGTCAGCGTGATCGACATGAATACGCGGCAGGTGATCAAAACCACGCCGACCTTGCGTGAGCCCAGCCATTGGGCACTGTCGCCGGATCGCAGCAAGCTGTACGTCGCGGATGCCAGCGGCAATTCGCTGTTTATTCTCAATCCGCTTACCGGGGACGGGTTGGGCAGTCTGCGTATCGCCGATCCGTATCAACTAGCTTACTCGCCCGATGAGAAATATCTGGTCGTCAACGCGCTGCGGCTCGATCATATCGATGTGTACGACGCCGCTAGCTTCAACCTGGTCAAGCGGTTCGAGGCGGGCAAGAAGCCGAGCCATCTGGATTTTTCGCCAGATAGCCGATGGAGTTTCAATTCGTGCCAGGGGTCCGGCACGCTGGTTTCCATCGATCTGCAGAGCATGAGCCTGCGCTGGAGGGTCAAAATCGGATCGACGCCGGCCGGGGTACTCTGGCTGAATGGCAAAATCCTGGTCTGTATCATGGGCAGCGATCATCTGGTGGAGGTGGAGCCGGTGTCGGGGGAGATTACCCGCAGGATTTTTACCGGGATCGGGCCGCATAATTTGTTTCTCTCGCCGGATCGTTCGGTGTTGTATGTGTCCAACCGGGTCGGCGGCTCGGTGGCGGCGCTGGATGCGGGCTCGCTGACGCTGCGGCGGACCTATCCGTTACCGGGCGGGCCGGATGACATGGGCATTGCGCCGGATGGCAAGCTTTGGATTGCGTTGCGGTTCCGCGAGAAGGTGGCGGTGATGGATGAAGCGACCGGCGACTATGATACGATCGATGTCGGCCGCTCGCCGCATGGGATATTTTTGAATACGGAGCTGCGGAAGGCGGGGAAGTTCACGTCTGAGGTTTTGTAGGGCCGCGTTAGTTTCACGATTAGGGATGTCGTGGATCCTCGGCCTTCGCCGGGGATGACGTTACGCTAGGAGAAGTGCTGTGGACTTTGACCTGTTTGTGATCGGCGGGGGCTCGGGCGGAGTGCGGTGTGCGCGGATTGCGGCTTCGTATGGGGCCAAGGTTGGGATTGCGGAAGAGCGATTCTGGGGCGGGACCTGCGTGAATATCGGCTGCGTGCCGAAGAAATTCATGGTCATGGCAGCGGAATACGGGCTGAACGCCGAGGATGGCCCGAGTTTCGGCTGGGAATTGAAAAAGGGCGCCCATGACTGGCGCAAACTGATCGCCGCCAAGGATAAGGAAATCGCCCGGCTGAACGGGATTTACTTGCGCCTGCTGGAGCAAGCAGGCGCGCGGATTTTTGAAGCCCGCGCGACTCTTATTGGCCCGCATGAAATTGACGTCGGCGGGGAGCGGGTGACGGCCGAGCGCATCGTGATCGCCACCGGCGGCCATCCGGTGCGGCTGGACATTCCCGGCGCCGAACATGCCATTGTCTCCGACGACGCGTTCTATCTGGAGGATCGGCCCAAAAGCGTGGCCATTGTCGGCGGCGGCTATATCGCAGTGGAATTTGCCGGGATTTTTGCGGGGCTGGGGTCCGAGACCCATCTGGTCTACCGCCAGCCTTTGCCGTTGCGGGGGTTTGATGAGGATATCCGCGTGGGTCTGGCCGATGCCCTGGCGACCAATGGTATTTTGCTCCATCCCGATACGGTGCCGAAATCCATTACCAGCGTTGGGGCGCGTAAAGCCGTCACCCTTTCGGATTTGAGCGTGCTGAATGTCGATCTGGTCTTCTTTGCGACCGGGCGCGTCGCCAATACCACCGGACTTGGCCTGGAGGCGGCTGGGGTGGAAACCGGGCGTGAGGGGCAGATTCTGGTTGACGATGCGCTCACCACCTCCGTGCCGCATATCTATGCCATCGGCGACGTTACCGACCGGCTGAACCTGACCCCGGTTGCGACCGCCGAGGGCCATGCGCTGGCCGATTCGCTGTTTGGCAAGAACCCAAGAAAAGTCTCGCTGGAGAATGTGCCGACTGCGGTGTTTTCGATCCCGCCGATCGCGACGGTGGGATTGACGGAGGTGCAGGCCGCCGCGCGAGGAAAGGTAAAAATCTTTGTGACCAAGTTCACCCCGATGCGGCACGCCATCACCGGCCGGGCGCGGCGGACGACGATGAAGCTGATCGTCGATGCTTTGAGCGATAAAATCCTCGGCGCCCATATGCTGGGGGAGGATGCACCGGAGATCATGCAAGGCATCGCGGTTGCGATCGTCACCGGCGCGACCAAGGCCGATTTCGACCGGACAATCGGCATCCATCCCACCGCGGCGGAGGAGTTCGTCACCCTGCGCACACAAACCAGAGTTACCGGCGGTGAGCGCCCGGCGGAGTAGCGTTGTCCTGAAATTCAGGTGTAAGAAGCGGCTTAACCCCGCCAGGAGCACCCGAAAAGCAGATGGATACGCTTAACCCGGCCACATTACCAGATTCTGGGTTAAACGCCGGCTGGACGCCCGATAGCTGGCGCGGCCGCCCGATCCGCCAGGTGCCGAGCTATCCGGATGGAGCAAAACTGGCTTCGATGGAGGCGCGGCTTTCGCGTTTTCCGCCGCTGGTTTTTGCGGGCGAGGCGCGGCGCTTGAAATCCGCGCTGGCGTTGGCCGCGGAGGGCAAGGCGTTTGTGCTGCAAGGCGGCGATTGCGCCGAGAGTTTTGGCGATTTCACTGCCAATGTCATCCGCGACACCTTTCGCGTTCTGCTGCAGATGGCGGTGGTGCTGACCTTTGGCGGCGCTTTGCCGGTG
>JAMFRY010000306.1 GCA_026225015.1 Alphaproteobacteria bacterium | reverse complement strand
GTGGGATATAACGACTCCGGCAACTGGCAAAACTACACCCGGACACTGCCTTCTGGCACCTTCAACGTGCTGTTCCGCGCGGCCAATGGCAGCAGCGGCAATGGCCACATCACCGCCGGAGGTGGCCGTCAATGTGCCGTCCAGCGCCAGGCTGTCATTGGTGACCAGCGTGATATGCGCTGCCTGCACCGTGCCGCCTGCCGCCACAGTCACCGCGCCGGTATTGGCAAGCCCGAAGCTGCCGGCGGTCGAGATCACGGTGCCGATGGTCAGCGCGTGGGTATTGACCAAAGTGATATCGCTGCCGGCCGTCACCGCGGCGAGCGTGGTGATCGCGTTCGTTCCGCCCAGCGAAATACCGCCGCTGACACTGCCCGAAAGTGTCGTGGCATTGATAACGCCGGTGCTGACGAAACTCGTACCAGAGAAGTTCAGCAGCGCCGGGCCGATGGTGCCGCTATTGATCAGCGCGCCGCCGTTCAAATCGAGTGTGCCACCGGATAGGCTCCCCGCCAGCGCGCCGCTGATGGTGACAAGGCTGGACGCCGCCAGCTCCACATTGGCCGTGCCGAAGCTGATCGCATTCTCGGCCAGCAGCGTACTCGCCGTGAACCCCGCGGCGCTGCCGAATATCCACGCGGCACGGGAATCCAGCGCGCCGAGCAAGGCAGTGGAAATTTCCAGCCCGCCTGCGGTGGTGCCGCCAAGATCGAGCGTTGCCTGGTTATGCGGCGCGATTGCAATCGTTCCGGCGGGCGCCACGATCGTCCCGCCCGCAAGCGCAATGGTGTCGGCCGCAACCTGAACGATTCCGCCGTTGCCAACGGCCAGGGTACCGTCCAGTCCCAGAACGCTGTTCGTCGCGCTATTCAGAACCAGCGAAATATCCGCCGCCCGCACCGTGCCAATCACGTCCAGGCGGGTGCTGTTCACGAGCGTAAGCCCGCTGGTTGCGGTCAACGCGCTCAACGTACCGATCGCGTTGCCGGCTTGGTCAAGGGAGAGCGTGCCGGCCGTACCGGTAAGGGTGGCGGCACTGATGGAACCACCGCTACTCTGGGTCACATCGCCGGTTGTGCTCAGCGAAATAAAGCTCTTCGCGGTTACCGGCGCATCGATTGCGATCGTTGTGCCGGCAGTGATCTCCAGCCCGCCTTTTTCCACATTCACGGTGCCGGAGAGTATCACCGATCCTTGCGTGGAGATGATGCTGAGCAAGGATGCGGTGGTGAGATCAAGCGAACTGGTGCTCGCCACCGAGACCAATGAAACGCCTTCCAGCACAATCGTCCCCTGCAAGGCGCTCAATGACCCCGGATCGATAAAAGAGGTTGTCGTACTGGTGCCGAGATCGCCGACCGTGACGGTTGTATTCCCGCCAACAACGGTCGTTACAACATTCGCAGTCGTGGCACCGGTACCCACGACCAGCGTCAACGGGTCCAGTAGCACCTCGCCGGTCTGGCCGTTGATCGCGCTGTCCAGCACCGTTCCGCCCAGGCTGATGACCCCGTCGGAGGAAATATCCACGAAACCGCCATTGCCGCTTTGGCTGCCGCCGCGCACGAAAATGGCGCCGTCGAAATCGGTTCGGTCCCGGCTGTTCAGCAGCACCGAACCGCCATTGCCCCGGCGCCCCGCATCGGCCTGCAGCGTGGCGCCGGAGGCGATGCGCACCGCCGCCGCCTTACCCAACCCGCCTTGCGCGGTGCCCAGCGCGATCTGTCCGCCCCCGCTATCGCCGGATGCATCCGCCAGCGCTTGTGGCGCCACGGCAATCATTCCGGTAGCCGAAGCCGCGATGCTGCCGCCTTGCGTACCCACCGCCCCGCCGCGCGCCAGCAGATTGCCGGCAATCTGAATATCGCCACCCACCGCCTGCAGCGTGATCGCGCCCTTCGCGCTGCCTACGCTATCGGCCCGGATCGTGCCGCCAGCCTGGATCAGCGCGGTCACCAGCGCATCCGCATCCACCGCGGTCAGCGTGATCTTGCCCCCATCGGCAATAATAATGCCCCGGTTGGTAACCAAACCCGGCACCAGTCTCCCGCCGATATCGACCTCGCTCACCGCCTTCGTCACGTCCAGCGAAATCAACCGGTCGCCATACAAATCCAGCGTAAAAGCGCTCGCCCCGGCCAGCACCACCTGCCCCAGCGATGCGGTGATGACACCGTTGTTCAGAACCTGCGGCGCCACCAGTCCGACCAGCCCGGCCTGTCTCGCCGTCAGCAGCCCGTCATTCTCGATTTTTGCGCCGGGCGCGGGTGGGCCGGAAAAATCCAGTCTGCCCGCCATGAAATCCTTGTTGGCGATATCGGAGGTGGTGACAAAAATGCTCTCCGCATTCACCTCCGAACCTTTGGTGAACACCACGCCGGATTGGTTGATGAGCACGATCTGCCCATTGGCGTCGATATGCCCCGCGATAATGGAAGGATCAGCCGTCACCACCCGGTTCAATGCAATCGCGCTGGCATCGGGCTGCACGAAATGCACCGAGGCCGCGCTGCCGACATTGAAGCTCTGCCAGTCGATGGCGGTTCTGGCGCTGCTCTGGTTGACAACCGTGCTGCCCGGACCCTGCGAAATGCTGGCGGATCCGGCGACCACGGCGCCGCCTTGCGGCGTGGTGTTCGCCGCAATGGATTGCGCATGGGCTGGCGCCAGGCTTGCCAAGGAAAGCGCGGTCGTGGCCAGCCACACCGCGCGGGCCTTCAGCCGGCCGGGGACAGGTGCAGAAATTCCGTCGCGCTCCATGGCAACCTCTCGATTTACGCACCGGCGTCCCGGCACGCGGCCGGCGCCCCGGCCAATTTCAAAAATGGGCAGTGACGCCCCAATAAAAGATCGTATCCGATAATGGCCGCACGCCCGTGTTCGCCGGCTGCAGCTGCGTGACCAGCCGCCGGGTAACTTCGCTGTCAAATTCCAGGTTGCGCGTCAGCCCCAGCCGCAGGCCGCCGCCAAAGGAGGCGATCCGGTAATTGCGGTCCGTGATCGCATTCTCCCAGGTCTCGCCCCAATCGTAAAAACTGTAGAATTGCGCGCCAAGGTCAAAATCCTGGCTGAAAACCGTGAAATCATGGCCGGTATTGAATTGCAGCTCGGCCGTGAAATACGCCGCCTTATCCCCCGCCACCTCGCCCGAAAAATAGCCGCGCGTGAAACGGTTGCCGCCGAGATAAAATTCTTCCTCGGAAGGCAGTATATCGGGGCTGTACTGGCCGCCGGCCTCCAGCCGCAGCGCGACGGTGCTCGCAGGCAAAGGCTGCCACAAGGTCTGCGTCCGCGCCAACGAGCCGTCGATCCGCCAGAAATCGATCTTCTCGTCCGCGCGTCCCGCCGGCGGTGCGGCGCGCCGATCCGACGAGGCGCCCAAAGCGGTCAGCCCGTGCGAAATCTGCACCTGCGTCAGGCCAAGCCCATCGCGCGAGACGCCTGCCCACAAATCCTGCCAGGCATAGCTTCCCGAGGCCCGCAGCACCCGCAAGCTGTCATCACTGGTCAGCGTGCCATCGGTGTAAATGGTATTCTGTTCCGCATCGAATTGCCCAGTCACGGTCAGCGCCTCGGCGCGGCGCAGCAGCACCGGATAGCTCAGCGCTCCGCCGAACACGCAGAGCTGACTCAAGTAATGGATCGCGCCCAGATCGCCGCCGGGCAACGCCCGTCCGCTGCCGCCATACAGCTTCAGCCGCAAACCCGACCCGCCAACAAAAAAGCTTTCGGAAATCTGCCCGAAATTATCGGTGCTGTGGCTGGTATGGAAAAGCGAGAATTCTGTCTGATCGCCGAGCGAGGTCAGCGAACTCACATCCCCCACCAGCAGCCCTTCCGCCGGTCCGGCGCCCTGATAGCCGCGGTTATCGGCGGTGAGCAGGCCGGAGACCGTCTGCTTGCTCACTTCCGCAACCAGCGTGAGCGCGCCGGGATCATCCCCCTCGGCCTGCAAAACCGCATGCACGGAGACGCCCGGCACTTGCTGCGCCAGCAGCAGCCAGCGCTCGAGCGTCGCCTCGCGGATCGGCGCCTCCTTGGTCAGGTGGTTGAGGAAGGTCAGCACCATCGCGCCGGCCGGGCCGATATTCTGCGACAGCTTCACTGCCACGATCCGGCCTTCGGTGACGATGAAATTAACATTGCCGGCGGCATCGATCTCCATCGAGACCGTTGTGAGCAGGTAACCATTCCCACGATAAAGATCGAGCAAGCCCCGCCTTGCCGCCTCCAGCCGCGGCAGACTCTGCCGCGAATTCGCCAGGCCGGCAGTGAATTCATTGAGTGTCGCAGATGGAAAGGCGGTTGCCCCGATAACGATTACGGAACGTACCGGGATCGGCAGATTCGGCACCGCCGTTTCCGGCCCGGCGGCGCCCAGGCCGGGAACCGAGCCGCTGGGCAACGCAGGCGCAGGCGGAGCGATATGCTGCAGCGGAGAAGCCTGCGGAAAAGCGCTCGAGGCGTTCTGGCCAAGCGCCGGCTGGGCCAGCAGTTCAAGCAAAGCGATTCCGGCGGCGAAACCGATCCCGTTCTGCCGAAATTGCCGCGCCCTTGGGTTCATTCCTGTCGCCCTGCCCTGAATTTTCGCATCGATATACCGCCGCTTCCCACCGGCCTATCGCTTGTTTACCCCTTTTTAAGGATTTTGACAGTGCTATCGTTATGATTTTGATTTATGTAACGTTTATGCATGGCGGCTTGTTGGGCACGCCGCCATACTGATCCGATGATGAAGCTAGCGGAATCGACGCGTCTTTGCGCGGCGCGTCAGCCCGTGCGGTTTTGGAACAAAAAAGAATTGTTATTCCAACTGACACTCGGTCTGATTCTCGGCGTTTGAATCGTCATGCCCCGCGAAGGCCTGTGCGCACTTCGCGGGGCATGACGTTATTGCCGGGCGGGCAGATAGGCCAGGCGGGCTATCGTTACGCCGCCGCGGCCTGGGCTTCCACGGTTTCCGCCGGCGCCAGCCGGATCAGATAATCAAAAGCCGAGAGCGCGGCCTTCGCCCCGTCTCCGGCGGCGATGATGATCTGCTTGTACGGCACGGTGGTGGCGTCGCCGGCCGCGAACACACCGGCCAGGGAGGTCTCGCCCCGCGCGTCGATCTCGATCTCGCCGCGCTGGGTAAGCGCCAGCGCGCCTTTCAGCCATTCGGTGTTCGGCACCAGCCCGATCTGCACGAAGATGCCATCCAGCGCCAGCCGGTGCACCTCGCCGCTCTTGCGGTCCTCGTAGGACAGGCCTGTCACCTTCCCGCCATCGCCATGCACCTCGGTGGTCCTGGCGGAGAGGATGATGGTGGCGTTCGGCAGGCTGTTCAGCTTGGCCTGCAACACCGCATCGGCGCGCAGCAGATGGTCGAACTCGATCAGCGTGACATGGCTGGCCAGCCCCGCCAGGTCGATCGCCGCTTCTACGCCCGAGTTACCGCCGCCGACCACCGCCACCGGCTTGCCCTTGAACAACGGGCCGTCGCAATGCGGGCAGAAGGCCACGCCCTTGTTGCGGTATTCCTCCTCCCCCGGCACGTTCATCGTGCGCCAGCGCGCGCCCGGCGAAAGCACCAGCGATTTCGACTTCACCGACCCGCCATTCGCCAGCCGCACCTCGTACAGCCCGCCTTTCCGGGCCGGCGGAATGATGGCCGAGGCGGTCTGCGACTTCATGATGTCCACACCATAGCCGCGTGTATGCAGCTCCAGCGCCGCGGCGAATTTCGGACCCTCGGTATGCGGCACGGAAATGAAATTCTCGATCGCCAGGGTGTCCAGCACCTGGCCGCCGAAGCGCTCCGTCAGCACGCCGGTGCGGATACCCTTGCGCGCCGCATACACCGCCGCCGCCGCGCCGGCCGGACCGCCGCCCACCACCAGCACATCGAAGGCTTCCTTGCCGGAGAGCTTCTGTGCTCCACGCTCGACCGCGCCTTCATCAATTTTCGAGATGATCTGCTCGATATCCATGCGGCCCTGGCCAAATACCTGGCCATTCAGCAAAACGGTCGGCACGGCCAGCACCTTGGCCGCGGTCACTTCCTCTTGGAAGGCGGCGCCATCGACGGCCACATGCGTAATGCCCGGGTTCAGGATGGCCAGCAGGTTCAGCGCCTGCACCACATCCGGGCAGTTCTGGCAGGATTGGGAGAAATACGTCACGAAATGGAATTCGCCGGTGATCCCCTTGATTTGCGCCACCAGCTCCGGCGCGATTTTCGGCGGGTGGCCGCCGGTCTGCAACAAAGCCAGCACCAGCGAGGTGAATTCATGCCCCATCGGCAAACCGCCGAACCGCACGCCGCGCGCCGCCCCCGCCTTGCGGATTTCAAAGGAAGGTATCCGGGCATCCGCGCCGTCCAGAAGCAGCGCGATCTTGTCACTCTGCGCCACAATGTCCTCCAGCAACCCACGCATCTCTCGCGATGCCTCACCCGCATCAAGGCTCGCCACCAGCTCGATCGGCTCGACAATGCGGGCAAGATAGGTTTTCAATTGGCCTTTCAGGCTATCGTCCAACATAACGGCTCCATTTTATTCAAAATATTGCGCGGCCTATTCAGGGTTTTGCACGATGCCCAGGGCGCCCAAATCATCAAACTTCTTCCCGCCGGCACCGCCGGCGGGAAGAGTAAAGGAAAATGCGCTAGATTTTGCCAACCAGGTCCAAAGACGGGGTCAGGGTCTTCTCACCCTCGGTCCATTTCGCCGGGCACACCTCGCCCGGATGGGCGGCGACATACTGGGCGGCCTTGACCTTACGCAGCAATTCCTTGGCGTCACGGCCAATCCCGCCGGCGGTGATCTCGACAATCTGCACCTTGCCTTCCGGATCGATCACGAAGGTGCCGCGATCGGCCAGGCCGGCTTCTTCGATCAACACCTCGAAATTGCGGGAGATCACATGCGTCGGATCGCCGACCAGCACATATTCGATCTTCTTGATCGCCGGCGAGGTGTCGTGCCAGGCCTTGTGGGCAAAATGGGTATCGGTGGAGACCGAATAGATCTCAACCCCCAGCTTGCGGAACTCGGCATAATGATCGGCCAGGTCCTCAAGCTCGGTCGGGCAGACGAAGGTAAAGTCGGCGGGGTAGAAGAACACCACGGACCATTTGCCTTTCAGATCGGCCTCGGAAACGGTGACAAACTTCCCGTTATGGTAGGCCTGCGCTGTAAACGGTTTTACTTCGGTGTTGATAAGTGACACGCGTAACTCCTTTTTGCTGTGTTGCAACGTGAGCTATGTAGCCCAGCCGGAGAAATCAAGGAAATGGATTTTTTGATAATCTTTGATCGAATTATTCGATTAACTAACCCCAAATCCGCAGGCCCAAGCGCCTTGCGCCGGCCTCCCAGGCCACCGTCTTGGCCCCCGCTCCGCATCGGGGTCGGCGATACCGAAAAGCACAGCCCGTACGGCGCCGGCCAGGCCGGGCAATGGCGGGAAATTTTTCGGATGCGCAACGCTTGACGATCGAGACGGATCACCACTGATGATGCGAAAGTCTGGCTACCTCTAATACCAACAGATAGCAGGTCTGGCTCTCGGTGGTTCCATCGTCATGCCCCGCGAAGGCGGGGCGTCCACGACTTCTCTTCAACAAGGTGCAGGTGGATGGTCAAGTCGTGAATGCCAGGCGCCGCGCAAACGGCCTTCGCCGATATGTCAGGATCAGGGGGCCAAATAGTCTATCGCTAAGCCGCTTGGCATTATATTGGAAATTCGGGGTGGACTTCTGCGCTTTGAGCCGCCCGGATACCGTAAATCCCGGCGGTCATACTCAACACGATTTTCCTTAGTCCACATCTGGCTGCTCCTGCGAATCGGGCCAACAAGATGGAATCACAAATGATTCTATTGATTCAACTTGTTTTAATACAGACACTGAGATTACCCGTGGGATGCGAACGAACCAGGTAGTCACACATGTTTTTCTTCCGAATAAGGAACCGCTTCCTTTTTCCTCTCAGCCCCCAACCAGCCCGCTCGCCTCAGCCAGCGCCCTTGCCTCGGCAATAGCCGAGCTTACCGCCAGGGCTGCAGCCAAAGCCCGTCGCCCGGCTTGTGCATCCACCACCACCGGCGCGCCATCCAGGATCGAGGCGATAAACGCGGCGTGTTCCGCGGCCAGCGCGTCATGGTCGTGCCAGCTTGCATGCTCCACCCCGAACTCCTCGAAGCCAGGCAATTTCATCCCGATGTTCCGGCCAATCAGCGTTAGTTTGCGGGCGGAGAAATCTACCGTCAGATAGCCGGTTTGCGAGAATATCCGCATCTTGCGCTCGGTCTTCAGCGAAATCCGGCTGGCGGTAATGGTGGCGACCGCGCCATTGCTGAATTTTATCCGGGCGTTGGCGATATCGTCATGCGCACTGGCCACCGCCGCGCCCACCGCGTCCACATGGTCGATCGGCTCATTGATCAGTGAGAGGATCAGATCAACGTCGTGGATCATCAGATCGAGGATCACCGAAACATCCGT
>JAMFRY010000305.1 GCA_026225015.1 Alphaproteobacteria bacterium | reverse complement strand
TCCAGGCTGATCGTCGATCTGGTGCAGACCGGCAGCACGCTGAAGGCCAACGGCCTCATTGAAACGGAGATCATCGCGGAGGTTTCCTCCCGGCTGATCGTCAACCGCATCGCGCTGAAAACCCGCCCTGACGAGATCGGCGCATGGATTGAAAAATTCCGCGCTGCTTTGCTCCGCCGATGCGCCGCTTAACCACCGCCGCAGCGGATTTCGAAGCGGGTTTCGCTGGCCTGCTGGCGCGTGCCACCACCGAGCCACAGGTAACGGATGCCGTGCGCGAAATCATCGCCCGGGTCCGCAGCGACGGCGACGCCGCGGTGATCGATCTTACCAACCGCTTCGACCGCGTGCAGCTTGAGGTCGCCGATCTGACAATCCAGGCCGATGAAATAGCAGCCGCCGCGAACAGCATTTCCGCCGGGCTGCACGCGGCGCTGCAGCTCGCGGCCGCCCGGATCGAGACCTTTCACCGCGCCCAAATTCCGGCAGACCTGAAATTCACCGACTCGGCGGGCGCAACCTTGGGCCTGCGCTGGGGGCCGCTCGATGCGGTCGGGCTCTACGTGCCCGGCGGCAAAGCCTCCTACCCGTCCTCGGTTCTGATGAACGCAATTCCCGCAAAAGTGGCGGGCGTGAAGCGTATCGCCATGTGCGTCCCGGCCCCGGACGGGGTGCTCAATCCGCTCATTCTGGCCGCCGCCAAGCTCGCCGGCGTCACCGAGATTTATCGCATCGGCGGCGCCCAGGCCGTGGCCGCTCTGGCTTACGGTACCGCTTTGATCGAACCTGTCGACCGCATCGTCGGCCCCGGCAACGCCTATGTGGCGGAGGCGAAGCGGCAGGTTTTTGGCCAGGTCGGCATTGATTCCATCGCCGGACCTTCCGAGGTTTTGATTCTCGCCGATGCCGGCAACAACCCCGCGCATCTGGCGCTGGACCTGCTCGCCCAGGCCGAACATGACGAAGCCTCCCAGGCAATCCTGATCACTAACGACCCCGATCTGGCGGATGCGGCCGCGCGGGCAGTGCAAGCAGCGCTTGCCACGCTGCCGCGCGCCAACATCGCCGGCGCGAGCTGGCAAAATCACGGCGCCATCATTCTGGTCCGGGACTGGGAGGAAGCGGTACGACTCGCCAACCGCATCGCGCCCGAACATCTTCAAATCATGGTGGACAACCCCCAAACCCTGTTCGCCAGGATCCGCCACGCCGGTGCTGCGTTCCTTGGGCCCAACTGCCCGGAAGCCATCGGCGATTACATCGCCGGTCCAAATCATGTCCTCCCCACCTCCGGCACCGCGCGCTTTGCCTCCGGCCTGTCGGTCTATGATTTCCTCAAACGCACCACCTGGGTCGCCCTCGACCCCGCCACCCTCAGCCAGATTGGCCCGGCGGCGGTGGCGCTTGCCAATGCAGAGGGCCTAACCGCCCATGCCCAATCCGTCGCGGTCCGCCTACCCAAAACTTGACCTGCAGCCGATCTCAGCCCATCTGACGCGTCAGCGGTGCAGAATCGTTCCACCATTTGATGAGGTA
>JAMFRY010000304.1 GCA_026225015.1 Alphaproteobacteria bacterium | reverse complement strand
CCGCCAGGTGAACTGATAAAAACATTGATCGGCGCATCATTCGCCGCGGCCAGCGCCAGCAGGCGTTCCGTTGTGGTTTTGGCGATCCGATCATTGATCTGTCCGGTGATCAAAACGTAGCGCCGTTTGAACAGCGCTTCTTCGATGATTTTGGGCGTGCTCGGCTCAAGCGCGACCTTGTCGGTATCCTTATCGTCTTTTTCTGGCTCATCGGGTGTCATTGAATTGGCCTTATCGTTGAAGTGGCGCAATTCATATTATTTTTTGACCCATGGCACAATCGCCCAACCGATTGCTCCCGGTTTAGCCGCAGGGAGCAACCGGAGCCGGCATCGCAGATTGCGGCGCGGGTGGCGTCAACGGCGCGGGCGGCACGCAATTCTCCGTCAAACCGTGACTCGTGGCGTCGAACTCCGTGATGTATATCCGATTACCCGCCATCTGAATCTGCACCGGCGTGCCCAGCGGCGCGATGTGCTGATAGAATTGCGGCCATTCCCGCTTGGAGGAACTCTGCCCGGCATGGCCGAACACGGCCCATACCCGCTTGCCCTGCAATTGCGCCGCCTCCGCATGCTGCAGATCGCCATCCGAATCCTTCAGCACCACCGGCACGGCGCCCGGCGGCAGATATACCCGCAAAAGCGGCAGCGCGCCCTTGTCGTTCAGATAAACCACGTCGCCGGGCGCAACTTCGCTAGCCAGCATCTGCGCCGCGATATCCCAGCGCGGCTTGGTCTCCACGCTGTAATAGGGCAGCAGGTTAACCATCAGCAAAGCCGCAATGGCGCCGAATGTGATCATCCGCCCGCGCCGCGGCAGAACCGAAATGGCAATACTGGCGCCGATTCCGGCAAGAATTGCAAATGGCGCGGCGCTCCACAGAATATAGCGCGGCAACAATAGCGGCTTCCAAACCGAGATCACAATCGTCGCGACCGGCAGGATCAAGAAGGACAGGCCCAGCGCCGCCAACAGCCCAGGCCGTTGCCGCAACCGCCACGCCCCGAACCCGGCGCTGAGAATCAGGCCGGCATCGATCAGCCAGATCAGCGCGGGCGGAGTTGAAACCGTCATCAGCTTGAAGGTCACCGAATCGGCGACACGCATCAGATAGATCGAACCGATATTGTACCAGATCCGCGGTCCGGTCAGCGGCGGAATCCAGTCGAAACTATGCGTAAAGCCGTTTTCGACCGTCATTGCCATCATGATGTAGAACGGCCCGCTCAACGCCGCGATCACCAGGTCGGCGGCCAGGAGATTCCGCAAGAGCTGCGCCCGCCGCGCCGACTTGGTCGCCATCACCAGGCCGATCAAATTGGCGGTGATCACCCAGGGCAGCCCGTCGCCCAGCACATCCAGCGCGGCCGCGGAACCCAGCGCAAACGCCACCCAGGCCCACCGCGCCGCGCCCTTTTCCCGCCATCCCATCGAGGCCGCGGGAATGTCCATCGCCAGCATGGCGATTCCAAACAATGCAACCAGGATCAGGCTCATTTCCATGGTGTAGGAGCGCGCCTCCTGGCTGAAGGCCAAGGCGGTGGGCGAAAGGCATAGGATCAGCGCCGCGAATGCGCCGGCGCTGCGCCCGGCAACGCGGTTGCCGATCAGGTAAACCATCGTCACCGAAAGCGCGCCGAAAGCGGCCGAGGGCACCCGCAGCCAGAATTGCGGATCGCCCAGCGGCATCAGCGCCGAGAGCATCAGAAAAAAGCTCGGCATGTGGTGATTCAACAGCGAATCACGCACCAGGGCGGCCGGCTTGAGGCTTACCCGTTGCAGGGTGAAAACCTCGTCCAGCCAGAATGGCCGGCTGCCCAGATCGATCAGCCGTAGAACCAGCGCGATGCTGAAAATCAGCACCGGCAAAACCACCGCTTGCCGAAGCCAGGCAAAATCACGCGGCGCTGTCAGTTCCGCCGGCACAGGCATCGTCGTTGAAGGATTGCTCACGCCAAGGCCTCGGTTCTGCCTCCGGCAATACTGCCCGGCGGCGTGGCAGACGCAGCCACGGCGCCTTGACCTTGGCTCTGCGACTGCGCGGCGGGTTGAGATTCCGCTTGCGCCGATTCGCCCAAATGGGATTCAGCCAGGCCGGGGGCAGCGGGCCGCCAGTCGCGAAAGAAGGTGCGGCCGATGGCGCCTGCCAAGTTTTGAATATGAATCTGCACGACATCGAGATAGTGATGCAATCCGGTGGCGAGAATATGGCCGATCGGCTTTTCAGTCAGAACTTCACGTAAATATTCTGCAACCTCCATCGCTTCGCTGCTGCGCGAAAGTCCGTAGATGCGCCGCAGATCGTCCAGATGCGCCTCGGTCCGCCGCAGGCAAAGCAGCACCGAGCGCGGGGAGGACGGATCGCGCAGCAGAAAATGCACCACATCCTCGCTGGAAAAGCTCGCGCGCGACAGGCGCTTGAAGGCATGGTAGCCGGCTGCGGCCCGCAGCACGGCATTCCATTGCGTCAACTCCGCCACGCGCTTGGCCTCGCCTTCGCGCGGCAGCAGAGCGGTGTATTTGATGTCCAGCATGCGGGTGGTCTGGTCGGCGCGCTCGATCAGCCGGCCCATTTCGTAGAAATACCAACCCTGATCGCGGTACAATGTGCCCTCGGTAATGCCGGTATGGGCCTGCACGCCATCCTTCAAATGATTGCAGAGCCGGTTCAGCGCATCGCCTTGCAGGTCGGCCGGAGTCAAGTGGCTCACATAGCGGTGAAAAACGTTGAGCTGACGCCACATCTCGGTGCTCATCAGCGGCCGCAGCGTGCGGGCGTTGGTGCGGGCGTCTTCCAGATTGGACGGTACCGAGGTCGGGTTGCCGCAATCCAGCAAATAGAAGCGCTTCACATGCTCGGCTTCCACGGAAAATCCGCGCAACTCGAAATTCCGCTCATCGGAATTGATGCGGATCAGCCCCAGCCAGGCTTCGGCCTCATAACCCGGGCTTTCGAAACTTTGCGTCACCTCGATCAGCCGAGCCAGGTTTTCCACGCGCTCCAGATAGCGCGCCATCCAGAACAACCCCTCGGCATCGCGCGCCAGCAGAGCCGTATCTGTCCTCATGCCGCCTCTCCTTCGCCAAAGCGTTCCGCCAGTACCCACGTGTCTTTCGATCCGCCGCCCTGGCTCGAATTCACGATCAGGCTGCCACGTTTCATCGCCACGCGAGTCAGCCCGCCCGGCAGCACCCAGCTATCCTTGCCGGTGACGATGAACGGCCGAAGGTCCAGATGACGCGGCCCGATGCCGTCCTCGCCCAGAGTTGGCGCCACTGAAAGCCCGATAAGCGGCTGGCTGATCCAGTTATCGGGGTCGGCCAGCAGGGAAGCCCGCGCTGTCGCCAGTTCCTCTTTGGATGCGCGCGGCCCGATGGTGATCCCGTAGCCGCCGGATTCGCCCACCGGCTTGGTCACCAGCTTGTCGAGGTTATCGAGCGTGTATTGCAGGCCCTCTCGCTCACGGCAGATATTGGTCTGCACGTTTTGGATCAGCGGCTCCTCGCCGAGATAATATTTGATGATCCGCGGCATGTAGGCATACACCGCCTTGTCGTCCGCAACCCCCGTGCCCACGGCATTGGCAATCGCGACATTGCCGGCTTTCCAGGCGCCGATCAGCCCACGCACGCCCAACATGGATTCCGGACGAAACACCGCCGGATCAAGAAAATCGTCATTCAACCGGCGGTAGATCGTATGCACCGGCCGCAACCCGGAAATAGTCCGCATGTAGACGCGGTCGTTCTCCACCACCAGGTCCGGCCCCTGCACCAGCGGCACGCCCATCTCGCGGGCCAGGAACACGTGCTCAAAATAGGCCGAGTTGAATATGCCCGGCGAGAGAAGCACCACCTGCGGATCATCCAGCCCGCCCGGCGCAATATCGGTCATCGCCGCGCGCAGGCGCCGGCCGTAATCATCCACCGGCCGCAAGCGTATCCCAGCCATCAGGTCAGGGAAGGAGCGGAGCATCAGATGCCGGTTCTCGATGACATAGGATACGCCGGAAGGCGTGCGGGCATTATCCTCCAGCACCCGGAAATCGCCGAATTCATCGCGGATGATATCGATCCCGCAGACATGCACATAGGTGCCGTGCGGCACCGGGAAATCCTTCATCTCCGGCCGGTAATTGGCGTTGCCGAAAATCAGCTCGCCGGGGACCACTCCATCCTTGACGATCTTCGCCTCGCCATAGATATCGCCCAGAAAGGCGTTGAGCGCGGCGACGCGTTGAATGCAGGCTTTTTCCAGCAACGCCCATTCACTATGCGTGATGATCCTGGGAATGCAGTCGAAGGGCAAAATCCGGTCGATCGCGGTGGCGTCTGAATACACGGTGAACGTAATGCCCAGATCCATCAGCTCGGATTCCGCCGCCGCCGCGCGCGCCAGCAGCGCATCCATGCCGATTTCCGTCAGCCGCTCGGCCAGAAAATGCGGCACCGGCCCTGCATCGCCGCGGCTATGGGTCAGCTCACAGAAATATTTTCCGGGATCGTAATTGGGCCAGGCACGCCTGAAAAGATCGTTCACCGCAAATTCTCCCGTCGCGCGCAAGCGCGCAAATTCAACATCGCGCAAGCGCGCGAGTTCACCCTGCCTTCCGTCTTCATCCGGCTCATCTTCAGCCAGCCATGATCTGCCGATTTCCTCGGCAGTCGCCGGTCAAGCGCCAAGGATTTCATCATTTTCACCCGCATTTTATCCAATTTCCAGCGCAATTTCCGGCAAGCCGCCAAAACTGCGGCTACATCGACCCTGACATGCAAATGGCGGACCACACAAGACCATTTTGCACACCTCCCCGCGAAGCACCCGATCTGGCACGTGATCGAGGGCACTTGATTAAGTCGGGGGAAACAAACTTAATTCCCACTCGCGCAGCTCGCCTTCGTCTGATAGGTCTCTCGAATGTCTGTTCCGGCCCCGCCATCGCAGCCGTCTATTGCCCGCCAGACTGCAGCGGCGGCTGTATCTGTGTCACGGGAAGGTTACATCAAGCAGCGCAAAGACCAGGTTTGATGGACCAGAGCGCGCCCGCATCGCGTGATGAAATGGTGGATCGCAGCGGCAGGCTGCGCACGCCATGGGTCCCGGTGATGGAGGCGGTGCGCGCCATCGGCCCGGAGGAGCTGGCGCGCCGCGCCGCCTCGCTCAACCGACAGGTCCGGCTTGCGGCGCCTTTTGGCGGGGTGACCTCGCATCACTACGACCCGCTGCCCGCGCCGCTGACCGCTTCGGAATTTCTAGTCCTGGAATCCGGCCTGCGGCAGCGCGCGACGTTTCTCAACGCCCTGCTGGAAGACCTCTATGGTCGCCAGAGCATGCTGCAGGAAGGCAGGATTCCGCCATCCTTGGTGCTCGGCAACCCGGACTTCCTGCGCAGCCTGCATACTTCCGCGCCACTGCCCTATCCGCGGCTCTCGCTCTATGCCGCCGATCTGATTCGCTGCCCCGATGGCCGGTTCGCCGTGCTGCGCGACCATACCGGCATTATTCCGGGCCTCGGCCACGCGCTCACCCTGCGCCGCGTCGCCACCAGCCTGCTGCCGGAGCTGTTCCGCGCCGGCGGGCTGCGATCCTTGCGCCCGGCCCGCGAAATGCTGATCGACCATCTGCAGCGCGAATCGCATGGCGGCATCATCGCCGTGCTCTCCGCCAGCATCTCCAACCCGGAGCATGCGGTTGACATGATGGATGACGCGTTGCTCGCCCGCGCGCTTGGCGTGCTGTTGATCGAACCGGGCGACCTCGCGGCCCGCGGCGGCGCCCAGCACCTCAAAACGCTGAGCGGCCTGCTGAATGTCTCGACCCTCATCCGCGGCCTTTCGGGCATAGATCTCGACCCGCTGGAGCAGGGTTTTCGCCCTGGCGCCGGGATTCCCGGCGCGTTCGGCGCCATCCGCGCCGGCGTGCTCAGCGTCTTGAATGCGCCCGGCAGCTCGCTGGTCGAAAGCCCGGCCTTTAGCGGTTATTTCGATGATCTGTTTCCACGCCTGCTGGGCCTGCCCGCCGAGCTTGCCACCGCCACGGTCGATCCGCTGAAATTTGCGTCCAAAGCCCCGTTTGTCAGCGGCACCAGCCTGCTTTCCTCGCCGCTGCTGTTTCGTCTGTATGCTTGGCATGACGGCGCTACCTGGCAGGTCCTGCCCGGCGGCCTGGCCTTCGGCCTCGACCAGAACGCCGCTCCCCAAAGCATAAGGACCCTAGGCATAAGGACGGGCAGCATGAAGGATGTCTGGGTCATGGACGCCGATGAGCCGCATTTTTTCACCGGTGCGCCGCCCGCCATCGAGCCGCCGCCGCGCGCCACCTTCCTGCCGGCCGCCAACCTGCCCTCGCGCGTGGCCGATAATCTGTTCTGGCTCGGCCGCTCGGTGGAACGGCTGGAATCCTCATCGCGCCTGTTGATGCTGGCGCTGCCGCGCCTGGAATCGGGCACCAGCCTGCCGCGCGACGTCGCCGAGCGCAGCCTGCTCGCCCGCAGCCTGGCGCAGGCCGGCCTGCTACCGGCCGATATGGCCAGCGGCACAGTCTCCGGCCGGTTCCTCCGGCAGACTCTGGCGCGCCGCAAACCCATCGCCGGGCTGGTCAAGGAGGTCGGCAGGCTGGTCACCGCCGCCAGCGATCGCTTAAGCCCAAGCATGCTCACTACGGTGCAATTCGCCCTGAACCAGGCGACCGAATCGCTGGACACCAATGAGGAAGCGGCGCTGCCATTCATGCTCGGCTTCGCCGCCACCTTTGCCGGCATCGCCGCCGAGAACATGTCGCGCGATGGCGGCTGGCTGTTCCTGGAAATGGGCCGCCGGCTGGAGCGCGCCGAAACCCTGGCCGACAGCCTGGCGATCCTGCTCGCCGCCCCGTCCGAGCGCCTGGAGCCTGGCTTGGCGCTCGGCATCGAACTCGCCGATTCGGTTTTGAGCTACGACCTGCGGCATGGCGGCATCCTGATGCCCGGCCCGGTTTTGACCATGTTGCTGGCCGATGCCGATAATCCGCGCTCCCTGGGTTTCCAATGCACCGCCTTGCGCCGGACGCTGGAGCGCCTGGGCGCCGAGGACGATGCGCACACCGCCAAGCTGCTGCAGCGCGAAGCCGTCAATCTCGCCGACTGCGTGACTGATCTTACCGCCCCGCTTGCCAATATCGCCGCCCGGCTGCGGCTGCTATCCGACCGCGTGCAGCGGCGCTTCTTCACCCTGCTGCCGGAGGCTCATCGACTGGAAGATGAGGAAGAAGTAGTCACCCTGGCGCAATGATCTACCGCCTCCATCACGCCACGGTTTACGACTACGCCAACCCGGTCGTCCTTGGCACCCATTTCATGCATCTCTTGCCGCGCAATCGGCCGGGACAGATGATCCGCGAGTCGCAGCTCGATATTTCGCCCGAGCCGGATAATCGCCGCAACGAGGTCGATCATTTCGGCAATTTCACCACCACGATCTCGGTCACTTCGCCGCATAAGGAATTTCAGGTTGTTTTAAGCGCCACCGTCGATGTTCAGCAGCCGGCCCCGCCGGCGCCGGAGCAAACGCTAGCTTGGGAAGCTATCGCGCAAGCGGCGATCCTGCTTCCCGAAACGGCCGAGTACTGCCTGGCAAGCCCGCTCGCCACGCCCAATCCTGATATCGCCGGTTACGCGGCGCTAAGCTTCACGCCCGGGCGCCCGATCCTGGCCGGCCTCAAGGACCTCAACCGGCGGATTTATGCCGATATGAAATACCGCTCCGGCGTTACCCATACCGGCACCACCGCGGCGCAGGTGCTGAGAACCAAATCCGGCGTCTGCCAGGATTACGCCCATCTGATGATCGCCGCCTTGCGAGCGCTTGGCCTACCTTCGCGCTATGTTTCCGGCTATCTTCGGACCTATCCGGTGGAGGGTAAGGAAAAACATCGTGGCGCCGACCAGTCCCATGCCTGGGCTGCCGCCTGGATCGGCGAATCCCATGGCTGGGTCGATTTCGATCCCACCAACAACCTGTTGGTTTCGGATGAGCATGTGACACTGGCCTGGGGCCGTGACTTCCAGGATGTCAGCCCGTTGCGCGGCATCATCCTGGGCGGCGGCCGGCATACGTTGCGCGTCAATGTCGATCTGGATCCGGTGCTCACCTGAGCCGCTTGCCATTTGGCTTATCCATCCAAAGCTTTTATCGAAGGTAAAGCCAATTTGCGGAGCGACAATGCCAAGCCCGTTTGATCCCGAACTCCAACCGTTTCTCGACGCCCTGCCCGACATCACATTCGACCCGCGATTTCTGCCGGCCTACCGGGCCGGGGCGCTCGCCCGCGCCGCCTCCCTGCCCATCAACGACTCGCTGCCGGTGCGCGTGGAAACGCATTTCGCTCCCGGCCCGGAAGGTGCTCCGTCCGTGCGGATTCTCGGCTATACGCCCACGATTATTGCCGGAACGCTGCCGGCGATTTTGCATATCCATGGCGGCGGTTACGTGCTCGGCGTGCCGGAGATCAATGACGCCGAAAATCGTAACCTTGCCGCTGAATTAGGCTGCGCCGTCTTCTCGGTGGATTACCGCCTTGCGCCCGAAACCCCGCATCCCGGCCCGGTGGAGGATTGCTACGCCGCCCTCGCCTGGCTCCACGCCAATGCCGGCGCGTTGCAGATTGACCCAGCGCGTGTCGGCGTCAAAGGCGAGAGCGCTGGTGGCGGCCTGGCCGCAGCTTTAACCCTGCTGGCGCGCGACAGGGACGAATTTCCGCTAGCGTTTCAACACCTGATCTACCCGATGCTCGACGACCGCACCTGTATCCATGCCGATCCGCATCCGCATACCGGCGAACTTGTGTGGACCCGGGAGGATAATCATTTCGGCTGGTCATCCCTGCTTGGCGCCGAGCCGGGCGGGGAAAACATCTCACCCTATGCCGCGCCCGCCCGGGCCGAAAATCTCGCGGGCCTGCCGCCGGCTTTTCTGTCGATCGGCGCGCTCGATCTGTTTCTGGAAGAAAATCTCGACTATGCTCGCCGCCTCACCCGCGCCGGCGTGGCGGTCGAACTCCATGTCTATCCGGGCGCCTTCCATGGCTTCGACTTCCTCTCCACCTGCGCCGTTTCGACGGCCGCGCAACGCGACAGTTTGGCGGCATTGCGCCGCTTCACGAAAGCATGAAAAGCTTATTCATCAATCATCCGCGCTTGTGGGTATCCTTGATTATCGGCGTCGCGCTGTTCTGGTTCCTGCCGCAGCAGTGGT
>JAMFRY010000303.1 GCA_026225015.1 Alphaproteobacteria bacterium | reverse complement strand
TCATGGGTGTTGCCAATAACCGCTCCATTGCCTGGGCCATCGCGCGGGCCATTTCTGCGCAGGGCGGCGAGTCCGCGTTCACTTATCAGGGCGAGGCGCTGGAAAAACGCGTTCGCCCGCTGGCCGCTTCCATCGGCTGCGAGGTTTTGATCCCTTGCGACGTCAGCAGCGATTCTGCGCTGGACGCCGCTTTCGACACCGTTGCTGCCAAATGGGGCAAGATCGACTATCTGGTGCACGCGATCGGCTATGCGGACAAAAATTTTCTGCGCGGCCGCTTCATCGACACTTCCCGCGCCGCTTTCCTGCAGGCGCTCGATATTTCCTGTTTCTCTTTCGCCGCCGCCGGCCGCCGCGCCGCCGCTTTGATGCCGGATGGCGGCTCGCTGCTCACGCTGAGCTATCTGGGCGCCGAGCGGGTGATGCCGCATTACAATGTAATGGGCGTGGCGAAGGCGGCTTTGGAGGCCTCGGTCCGCTACATGGCGGCCGATCTTGGACCATCCCAAATCCGCGTGAACGCCATCAGCGCTGGGCCAATCAAAACCCTGGCGGCCGCCGGCATCGGTGATTTCCATTATATTCTGAAATGGAACAAATATAACGCGCCGCTGGAGCGCAATGTGGAGCTGGAGGAGGTAGGTGGCTCCGGCCTGTACCTGCTCTCCGATCTCTCAAAGGGAGTCACCGGCGAGGTTCACCATGTCGATTGCGGCTACCACGTCGTCGGCATGAAGAACCCCACCGCGCCGGATTTCAGCATCGCCTCCGACTGAGCGAATGTCCTGAGCGAATGTCCCATAACAGCTTCGGCCATTTATTCCGCGTCACCACCTGGGGCGAGAGCCATGGCCTGGCCATTGGTTGCGTGATCGACGGTACGCCGCCCGGCATTGCGCTCAGCGAATCTGACATCCAGCCGTTTCTGGACAAGCGCCGGCCTGGCCAGTCGAAATACACCACCCAGCGGGCCGAGCCGGACCAGGTTAAAATCCTCTCCGGCATTTATGAGGGCCGCACCACCGGCACTCCGATCGCTTTGCTCATCGAGAATACCGACCAGCGCTCGAAGGATTACAGCAACATCGCCGCGCAGTTTCGCCCCGGCCATGCCGACATCACCTACGAGCTGAAATACGGCATCCGCGACCCGCGCGGCGGCGGTCGTTCCTCGGCGCGCGAGACCGCCATGCGGGTTGCCGCCGGCGCTATCGCCCGCAAGATTTTGGGTGAGCAAGTTCGCATCAGCGGCGCCATGGTGGCGCTGGGGAGTCATTGGATCAGCCGGGAGCGCTGGGATTGGCGGGAGGTGGAGAAAAATCCCTTCTTCTGCCCGGATCCCGTCGCCGCGGCGGAATGGGCCGGCATTCTGGACTCTGTCCGAAAACAGGGCTCGTCCCTCGGCGCCGTGATCGAAATAACCGCCACCGGCGTAAAGCCCGGCCTTGGCGCGCCGATCTACGGCAAACTGGATGCCGATATCGCCGCAGCGCTGATGAGCATCAACGCGGTGAAAGGCGTTGAAATCGGTGACGGCTTTGCCGCGGCGGCGTTAAGCGGCGAGGCGGATGCCGATGAGATGCGGATGGAAAATGGCGCGGTGAAATTTCTCTCCAACCATGCCGGCGGCATTCTGGGCGGCATTTCCACCAGCCAGCCGATCATTGCCCGTTTCGCGGTAAAGCCGACCAGCTCCATCCTGAACCCCGTCCGCAGCGTTGACCGCACCGGCGCGGAGGTCGAGTTGGTCACCAAAGGCCGGCACGACCCTTGCGTGGGCATCCGCGCCGTGCCGGTGGGGGAGGCGATGCTGGCCTGCGTACTGGCGGATCACTTGCTCCGCCACCGCGCGCAAAACGGCGAGACCCCGGAGACGGCCGGGCTGCCGAGGGTTTGAGGCTGCCGAGGGTTTAATACCGTGCGGCTTTGTGATTGACCCATCGGCCCATCACCGCAAGGAACCCTACCCCTCCCGCATCTCCTACCCTCACTCTGCGAGGTTGCGCAGCCGCTCCAGCGCGGCCGACCAGTGCGGCTCATACTTCGCCAGCCACGGCGCCAGCGCCTCGGCAATCGCCTCCGCATCGATGCGGTAAATCTGCTGGCGCCCCTCCCGCATTGCATGGACCAGGCCGGCCGCCCGCAATCCCATCAAATGCTTGGAAACGCCGGACACCACCAGATCGGGGAATTCCGCGCCCAGCTGGCGCACGCTCAGCGCGCCGCGCTCCATCAGCAGATCGAGGATGCGCCGGCGCGTGGGGTCGGCCAGCGTGCGGAACAAATCGTCGCTGGCGCTATGCGGCGAGGCCAAAGGTCACGACCGCGGCGAGCTTTTCCAGAATCTGATGCCGGTCGGCGCCAGGCTCATAGCCCTGCACGGTATCGCGCCAGCCGGGTTTGCGTTGGACACCGCCGGCCCTCAGATTAATCTCGATATTGGGGCTGATCCATCGGTGCAGCGCATCCTGCGTGACAAGCCAGCGCCAGACCGCGCTGCGCGGCGCCTCGATCCCGATCGAGCGGATAAGTTGTGGCATGAGTGTCTCCTCATACGTGATACCATATAGTAATATATTGCGATATCGTAAGAGGTACCGGGTGTCAACGCCTCGCTTCCGTCGGGGCCCGTTTGGGCATGGCAGGCAACCGAAATGGCCTGCGCGGCGGCACGTCATTAATACTGCCCTTAAGGCTTGGCAGTCTCATCCCTCAGCTCAGCTTTCCAGCCAGGTGTTGCAATGACAATCGGCAGGGTCGCGCCGATCCGCTGAGGAAGGGCCGAAGTTCCGCCGATTTGCCATATAACCACCGTGTCAGTGTCGTCTGGCGCAAAGCCGGCTTCGTCTGCGGCGCATGGCACATTTTCGCCATGCACCCGCGTGAAGTTTTGGATCGCATCAACCAGCGCGCCATAGACCGGATTTTCATAAATCAGAAATATCGTGCGCTCCCCTCCGACCACAGCCTCCGATATGCGAGACAGCATTCGTGCAACAAGTTCCGGCCCAAAGGAGTGGTAAAGGAATATCGCCAACTTTCCCTCGGGAAACGGAACCGCGGTTGCATCGCCCTGAACCACCTCAATTTTCGTTCGTTGCGGATATTGCTTTTCAACGATCTGGGCATTATGGCGCGCGGCCGTAACAAGTCCAGGCGCCAGTTCGATGCCCAGGATTCTCCGAAACGCAAACTCGGTCGCCACGATGAGCGCCCGGCCCTTGCCGCATCCGAAATCGACGAACGTGCAATCCTCCGGCTGCGGAATAACCATCAAAGCACGGCGCAGGCAGCTTGGCTGGCAGCCCGCATAGGCAGTGGTATGGGCGTCGGTCGTCGTACCGGAGCGAAGCAGCCAGGGCGGCAAAAACCCGCTTGTCGTGGTATTATACGCAATATCGAATGGGTGTCTTCGCATCCAAGGGTGGTGCCGGTTCCTAACATCGTGCAAGGCCGTCAATATCGCCCGGACCAACGGGATTCTACCGCCCTGGCCCAAAACGTCTTGGATCAACTCTTTAAAACTACGATGTTCGTCCAGGGCCCGGTCCCCCAAAAATCAGTCGCATGCAGCGCAGTATTAGGCCTTAAGGTTTCAAAGGTCCAAACTTACCACCAAGACGGGAACGGAATGTCAATTTCCCAGCGGCCAGGCTAGTACCCTGCGACATTCATGACGCTGGGTACTGCGCGCGGGCGGAGGGGCCGAAGGTTCCGCCGGCGCGAAGCGTCGGTGGAATGGCCCCGGAGGGTGGTGGGCGGAAGTGCCAATGGAAGGGCACTGGAGGGGGCGCGCGCTAAATATGACTCTAGCGGAACACGGCATTTTCAATGACGTGCCCCACTAGCCCCCGATATCCCTGAACTTACGCCGCAACGATAGTTCATCCGACATCGCCGCTGCTTCCAGATGATTCAGCCGCGCATCCAGGTTGGCGAAACGCGCTTTCAAATCCGTCACGCGGCTGGCAGGGTTTGGCCTCAGCGGCGCGGTTACCGAATCCGCCAGGTCCTGATACGCCATCTGCACGCCGGCCGGCGAAGCGGCGCCGGCAGCATCGTGCGGCTTGATCAGAAAGGCCAGCAGCAGGTAGATGATGACCGGCGCGATATCATGCGGCGCCGCCGTGACAGCGATAAATAGGATACGAACCCAGATCGGTTTGATCGCGAGACGCTCGGCGATGCCGGCGCAAACCCCGGTTATCCAGCCTTGCTTCACATCGCGGTAGATGCCGAGCCGGCTGAAAAATCGGCTAAGTTTTTTCATGACGAGGAACTCCCAGCTCGGAATTCTGGCGCCAGCCCGGTACTTCCGCATCCAGGATGCGCTCCAGCGTCGCCACCCGCTGTTCCAGGCGCTGCGCC
>JAMFRY010000033.1 GCA_026225015.1 Alphaproteobacteria bacterium | reverse complement strand
GTGCCGAAGGATGAGATTCGGGCGGCGTACTGGATGAAGCGGGCGGCCGAGAGCGTGGTGAATGCGCAATACTGGTACGGAAGGATGCTGCTGGAAGGAAACGGCGTAGCGGAGGATGCGGTGGAGGCGCGGCATTGGATCGGCCGCGCCGCCGATACGGGAATGACCGATGCGCTGGTCGCTTTGGCCGAGATGATGGTAAACGGGCGGGGCGGTCCGGCGAATCATGCCGGCGCCAAGGACCTTTTCGATCGGGCAGCGAAAAACGGCCATAGTGGGGCCATGTTCGCCTTGGGCGCGCTATATGGCGGCGGGCATGATGTGCCAATGGATCGCAGCCTGGCCGTCACATGGTTCCGCGCGGCCGCCGAGCTGGGCCATCCGACTGCGTCGCTGATGCTGGGGCGGTATTTGCGCAAGGGCCTCGCCGGTCCTGCGGATACGATTGAGGGCAGGAAATGGCTGGAGCAGGCGCTGCAGCTTGGCGTTACGGAGGCACAGGAGGATTTGCGGGAGTTGGCGCAGCCAAACCCTGGACCCGTGGTGGCAAGAATGGATGCGGGCGACTAATCAATAAAAAGTCAGCCACACGCACGGCGCAAAAATTCGTCATTTTTTAGAGCTGGGAACTTCGAGCGCCTATGGCCCAAACAAGTGAAAGTCTTTTTACTTCTTTTTCCTCAGAAAAAGAAGTCCCTCCTTCTTTCGATTGAATGAGCATTCCCGGCGCTGCATCACCGGAAGCTGCCTGGCAGAAGGGTGTCCGGGCGGCGGCTGGCACTGATTACGAAACGGCTTTGCGCTGGCTGGAGCGGGCAGCGCGGCTGGCGCCGGGGGATCCGCGCATTGCGCTCGACCTTGCCAATATCCGGCTGCGAGCGGGGAGGGGCGGACAGATCGGCCGGGCCGCGGCAACGTTCGAGGCGCTAACATCGCGCTTTGATGTGGTTGAAGGCTGGCTCGGCCTGTTGGCGGCGCGGTGGCTTCAAGGCGAGCATGAAGCTGCGGCGGCGGCGCTGCATGAATTGCTGCGCCGCCATTGCGTACCGGCGGATCAAGGCTTTGCGGAAGTGGCCTCCGCGGTGGCGGCGGCTGCGGGTCGGCCGGGCTGGTGCGGCATGGATGCCGGCGGGCTTATGCACATCGCAGCGGTTGGGCCGGTCGCGGCTTTTATCGATGGCGCGCCAATCTCGGTTTCGCATCTGGGCAAGGCCCCGGATGGGGTGATCGCGCTGTGCAGCGGCACGGAGGCGCTGCTGGGCAGTCCGCTGCAGCCGGTGGCGTTGCGGCGATGTGTCGGTGTGGTGGAAACCGCCGGCGCCGCGCTTGTTGGCTGGGCCAGCCGGCCGGCGGCACCAAGTTGCGTGCCGGAGTTGGGACTGGTGGATGCGCTCGGGCGGCGCCGGAAGATCTCCATGGGGGACATCCTGCCCGCCGATGCCGATGCGCCGCTTACCACGCGCTATCGGTTCCGCTGTCCGGTTGCCATGCTGCTGGAATTGCAGCCGCCTTTTCATGTACTGGGGCCGGATGGCAGGGACATTATGGGCAGCCCGGTCGATCCCTCGGCGGAAATGGCGGGTCCGGCGATTCCGGCCGAATATGAAGGGCCGGCGAACCGGACGCTGCCGCCGCGCGCAAGGCTGATGGTGGTGGTCCCCGTCTATCGCGGGCTTGCCGAGACCCAAGCCTGTTTGCACGCCGCACTGGAGGCATTGCCGCCGCAAGCCGGGTTGATCGTAGTGGACGACGCATCGCCGGAGCCGGAACTATCCGCCTGGCTGGATGATTTCCGCTTGCGGCCGAATGTAACGCTGATCCGGCAGGAAAATAATCTGGGCTTTCCGGGGGCGGCGAATGCCGGGCTGCGCGCGGCGCAAGGATGTGACGTGCTGCTTCTCAACAGCGACGCGCTGCTGGCGCCCCAGGCCTTGGAAACCTTGCTGGAGGCGGCCTATTCGCGCCCCGAGATCGGCAGCGTCACGCCATTTTCCAACGAGGCGACGATTTGCAGCTATCCGCGGCGTGAGGGCGGCAATGCGGCGCCGGATTTTTGCGCTACTATCGCGCTTGATGCGCTGGCCGCCGGAGCTAATGGAAATCAGACGGTGGAAATCCCCACGGCTGTCGGCTTTTGCATGCTGATGCGGCATGATTGCATTGGCAGAATCGGCTTGTTCCGCCCGGAGATTTTCGCGCAGGGCTATGGTGAGGAGGTGGATTGGTGTCTGCGGGCCCGGCATGGCGGCTATCGGCACGTGGCGGCGCCGGGCGCCTATGTAGCACATGTAAGCGGGGTCTCGTTCGGCGCGGCAGGCCGAAGGGCGGCATCGCGCGCATTAAATTTGCGTAACAACAAAATGCTGATGCGGCTCTATCCAGGCTATGAAAAACTGATCGAGGCGCATGCGAAGGCTGATACGCTGGCTGCTTCCCGGCGCCGGCTGGATGAAGCCCGGTTCAAGGCAGGCAGGGAAGCGAGCGCCGTGCTGCTGATTTCGCATCATCAAGGCGGCGGCGTCGCGCGGCGGGTGACAAGCGAAATGCAGCAAATTCGCGCGGCCGGAGCGCGGCCGATTCTGCTCTTCCCAGCAATGATGGAAGGAGCGCAGCCGCATCCCACCCCCTAGCCCGCGCAACTGACCGACGCAGCGCCTGGCGATTTTCCAAATCTTCGCTTTGCGCTGCCGCAGGACGAGCCGGACCTGCTGCGGCTTCTGCAAGGCGAGGCGATAAGCCACGTGGTGCTGCATCATGGGCTTGGCCATCATTCTGGTATCAGGACGATTTCGGAAAAACTGGGCTGCAAGCAGGATATTGTGGTGCATGATTATGCAAGTTTCTGTCCGCGCGTGCATTTGATCGGGGTCGAACAGCGCTATTGCGGCGAGCCGAACCTGCAGTCCTGCACATCCTGTGTTGCCGAAATCGGGGATGCGACCGGCGAAGGATTGGGACTTAAAAAAATTCTGGCGCGCTCGGCGCGGGAATTTGCCGCGGCAAGGCGGGTTAGCGCGCCTTCGGCCGATGCGAGCCGACGCATCTTGCGGCATTTTCCCGCCATAACACCGATCGTCACGCCCTGGGAGGATGATGCATTACCGCTCAAGCTAACGCCGCCCGGCGTTGGCGCGCGGCGGATTGCGGTGCTTGGCGGGATCGGCCTCGCCAAAGGCTTCAACATCCTGCTGCAATGCGCCCGCGATGCCAGACAGAGGCGGCTGAAATTGGAATTCATACTTGCGGGCAGCAGCGTTGATGACGAGCAACTGCTGGAATCGGAGGGCATTTTCATCACCGGCGCCTATGGCGTAACGGAGCTGCCCGAATTGCTGGCGGATTTGAAGGCTGATCTTGCGTTCATCCCCTCGATCTGGCCGGAGACCTGGTGCTTTACATTAAGCGAGGCCTGGGCCGCCGGACTTTACACGCTGGCCTTCGATCTCGGGGCGCAGGCCGAGCGTATCGCCGCGACAAAACGGGGCGGATTGCTGCCGCTGGGGCTGCCGGCGCCGCGCGTGAACGACGCGCTGTTGCATTGGATGCCTGGCTGACAGGCGAACCGAAAGCGCGGATTAGTCCTGTTTCAGGCCTGAATATCCAGCAACGAATTTCCGTTCACGGGCTGCTTAGCAGTAGCAGTAGGCTTGGCGACCGTCACCGATACCACCGTTCCGTTGGCCGCGGTGACCGTTGTGGTTACGGTTCCATCCGGCGCTGTCGTGACGCTGGTCGTATCGCTAGACGACGAGGCGGAACTGCTCGAACTGCTGGTCGAACTCGAATTGGTGATGGAATTCAGCAAGGTGAGCGCGTTAGAGGCGCTGCCAACGGCACCGATGGTCATAATGTTCTCTCCGATTAAGACCACTAATTGTTGAACAAAAATTCTTTACGGCTGGTTTATTTTTATCCGCACGGTGCGCAATGCTGGACAATTGCCGGCTGCCCAAGTGAAACTCTATTTGAATTCATCAGAGGTGAACCACATGAGTCAGCCGCCCGCCTTGCATAGCGCCTCTGTGCAGAGCGCCTCCGACCTGCCGCGTCATTGCAGCTTCGAGCCGGCGGACTGGCGCCTGCTCAGCCAGTTCTGGTTTCCGGTCGCCATCGCGGCAGATTTGGAAAAAGGCCCGCTAGGCGCCGTGCTGCTCGATGAGAAGCTGGTCGTATATCGCAGCGGCGAGGAGATCGTGGTCGCCGCTGATCTTTGTCCGCATCGCGGGGTGCCCCTCAGCATGGGCGAGCGGGACGGAGACGGCATACGCTGCATCTATCATGGGTTGCGTTTCGGCGCCGGCGGGCGTTGCGACCAGGTTCCCGCCAGCCCGGATATGCGCATCCCCGACCGGCTGCACCTGAAAACCTACCCTGCCACGCTGAAATACGGCCTGGTCTGGACCCGGCTGCGTCCTCCAGCGGAGCCCTCGCCGCTGCACGAGATTCCGGATATGCCGCGTTGGGAGGCGCCGGATTTTCAGCAGATCAACTGCCCCAGCATCGATATTGGCGGTTTCGCCGGACGCCAGCTTGAAGGGTTTATCGATGTCGCGCATTTCGGCTTCGTGCATCTTGGCACCTTCGGCGACCCCGCCAATACCGCCGTGCCAAGCTACAGCCCCGTGACCAATGCGGTTGGTTTTTCCGTCGATTACCGCAGCACGGTTGCGAATTACCCGATCGGCGTGGCATCGAACGCGCCGGAGGGGTTCATCTGGTTGCGGCATTTCGAAGTGCATCTGCCCTTCACCGCCTCAATCACCGTGCATTTCCCCAATTATGGCCTTCTGGTGGTGATGAACTGCGCCTCGCCGATGACCTCCCGGTTGACCAGGCTGTTCTGCCCGATCGTGCGCAATTTCGACAAACATATTCCGATCGAGGCGGTGCACGACTTCAACCGCCGTGTGTTCGAAGAAGACCGCTTCGTCGTCGAAGCCCAAAAGCCCGAATATCTGCCGCTGGACCCGACGCTGGAGGCGCATATCCCAGCCGATCGCAGCTCGATCGCTTATCGCAGGGGACTGCGCGCCTTGGGGTTCAGCCCGATTTTCGCGGCTTGAGTACCAACCTGCATAGTGGATGACTCGTCCTTTTTAATCGTCGCTCGTATGCCGGGAGACCGGCAAGCAGCGGTGGCGTGATTCTCTGCGCCGCTCGGCAACGGGCATCCTAAGTTCAGCAAAAAATAATCATGTTCGGAAACAGCCATGCAAGCGGTTGCGGTACTGACAGCCATGTGGATTCAGAGGTTAACCGGCGAGCGGGGATGACCAAATGCAGCAGCGGCTAAATGAAACACGCCAGTCAAAGGAGTTAAAACAATGACAAAATTCATTCGCGTACTGCCCGCCCTCGCTTTGCTTGCCGGGATGGCGCCGTTTGCCGTGCAGGCGCAGCAGCCAAGTTCGGGTAGCTGTATTCCCGTGACGAGCCACGGACAGCAGGCCACGTCACAGAGTTCAACGACCAATAATTCAGGCTGGGAAGCAGAAGCAGGCCGCTGAACACGCTGGGTGACCTGAGCCGGCCACCAAGCTTGCACAGAAAGAGCGGCGGTCGTTCAGGCAAAGATCAGCGCGCTGTGGCCGGTGAGCGCCGGCAAACTGGTTACTTTACCGGTCAACTGCTCCAGTACCGAGGCCAGGCTGCCGCCGTAATTTCGGGGCAAATCGGCCAAGATTCCGGCGTTGCTCGCTTTGTATGGCGTTTTCGGAAACGATCCGGAGCCGCCAGCAAATGCAGCCAGGTCGAGTGGAACCCCGGCGGTCCGTGAGGCGACGGCATTACCCCCGGATGCGGAGAGAAATTGCATCGTGTTGCCGCCCGCCGGATAGCTCAACCCATGGGTAGCAGAGATCGCGACGGCATTGTTGGGGGAAGATACGCTGCTTGCTTTGGCAGCGATCGCGACGGCAGGAACCGTGACGCCAAAAATTTCGCTGGCGGACAAGCCGGCGGTGTCGGTGGCGGTGACCTTGAGTGTGAGGCTCTCCGCGCCGGTGGGAACGGTGCCGGAAAAGCTGTCGGTTGTGGCGTTGAAGCTGAGCCAGGAGGGCAGCGCCGCACCGCTGGATTGGCTGGCTTTATAGGTCAGCTTCTCGCCTTGCGGGTCCGTGAAGCTGTTTGCCGGCAGTGCTAGACTAACCTTCTGGCCTTGCGTCCAGCTTTGATTGGCGATCTGGCTGGTGACGCTGGGCGCGGCTGCCGAAACCGTGACGCCGAATGTCTCGCTGCCGGATAAACCGCTGCTGTCGGTGGCGGTGACCTTCAAGGTAAGGCTTTCCATCCCGGCGGGCACGGTGCCGGAAAAGGTCCTGGTCGCGGCGTTGAAGCTGAGCCAGGCGGGGAGCGCCGCGCCGCTGGATAGGCTGGCCTTATAGGTCAGGGCCTGGGCTTGTGGGTCCGTGAAGGTGCTCGCCGGCAGCGCAAGGCTGACCTTCTGGCCTTGCGTCCAGATTTGGTTGGCGGTCTGGCCGGTAATGGTTGGGGCTGCCAGCGGGGCGGTCACCGTTACTGCCAAGCTTTGCCAGTCGCCCCAATAGGACCCGTTATAGGCGCGCAACTCGATCGTGTCGGCGCCGGCGGTTGTGCCTGCCAGCACCGCGACGGCCGATAGCGAGGAGACCGTTGCCGCATTCGCGGCCGAATGATCGGCCGATTGGGCAATGCCGCCGATCGTAATCGTATCGGCGGTGCTGGTGTCGTAGACCTGCCACTCGGTGATCGCCTGCGAGGCCACCGGGTTGCTGACGGCAAACAGCGAGGCGAGGGACTTGGTTGTCCGCTCGGCCAGGCTCAGCGAGGCCACGAGGTCGCTGACCGTTGGCGTATCCAGCTCGTAGACCACCACTTGCGAGGGATTCACGCCGTTGAATTCCTGCGTCGCCGCGTGCGGGGCCGCAACGATGATGTCGTTGGCGGAGCCGTCATTGGCGGCGTTGGCGATACTGCCATTGCCGTTAACGTAGGTGATGTTGTCGATCAGCTTCGCCGAAGCGCCGGAGCCGGATACGACGGTAGTGATATGGCCGCCGCCGGCGGTGGTGACAAAGCCCACGATTTCGCCGGCGGTGACATTCTGCTCCCAATTGGCGTTGGGGCTCGACAATCCGTTATAGGCGACGATCCATTCCCCGCTGGCCACGCCGGTTACGCCGGCCAGGGTGCTGGAAGCCGGCAGCGAGGCGCCGGCCTCGGCTGAGATGTTGGAGGCCAGAACCCAGCAGCCATCCATATTCCAGGCCTTGCCCACAAATGTCTGGGCGGCGGCGATGATGGAATCCGGTGTCGCCTGGATCGGGACCGAACTGGCAGCAGCGGGCTGCGTGACAACGCTGACGCTGCCCAGATAGTTGAAATAGGTTGGATTCTCGACGAGTACATACGGGTTGGTGGCGTATCCGTTGGCCAGGCTAAGATTGCTGGTGCCGTAGACCGACAGGCTGACATTGTCGTTGGTGTTCGACGAGGCGGTAAACTTCACCTGGTTGAAATAGCCATAGGTGGAATTGTAATATTGGCCGGTGGATGCCTGGTAGGTGAAGACGACGCCCACGGAATACGCATCGCCGCCGGCAGAGCCGAATTTTTCTGTAGCACCATTGCCCGAGATTGAGCCCATGGCGGAGGTTTTATAGCCGGCGGTGTATTCGTTACGATCCAGGCCACTGACGATCAAGTAGGTCGGATTGCTCGTCGCTGGCGTGACTGAGAACAACGAGGATAGGCTGACTTGTTGATTCGAGGTCGCGACGACCGAGCCGATTTCCGGTTTGATGGTCATTGCGCTTGCCTCCCGGTTTGTATGGCGGCGCGGCCTAGGCCGGCTTTGAGTGACGATGATTGTGAAAGCATTGCGGGTAGGCTCGCCTGCTCCGTTGATGGCTGAATGTGCACTATTGGCCCCTTTGATTCTTCTTGCTGATTTCCCAGGGTTTTGCCGGGTCGTGCGCGCCTCCCGGAGCAGTCGCGATATTTCGCGAATCCGGGCCGGCTTGCGTCATTTTGGTGCTGGCCCTCGGACGGCATGGACCGGGTCAGCGCTGCCGGCGTTATGGGGCGCATGGGTTATCAAATAGTTAACGCAGCGGGATATTCGTGCCGATTGGGCAGGGCAGCACTTGCGTCAACATACGCCTTATGTGCTTACGAAATATTTTTAAGCGCCTCACGCCGGCTAAGACCGCTCAAGCGGTGCGCATGTGCGCTGACATAACGCCGTACCTCATCAGGATCGGTCCAGGCATATTCCCGCAGCGCCCAGCCAATGCCCTTGCGGAGAAAAAACGCCTTCGACTCGATGGAGGGCGCGATACAGTCATAAAGCAGATCGAGATCGGTCGCCTGCTTGGCCTTGTTCTGGCAGATGATGGCGCAACGTCGCTTCCACATATTATCATCGGTGCTCCATTGCCGCATCATTTGTTTGACCGGCGCCGGATCGTTGCAAAGCAGCTCCCATAGGCGCTGCGTGGCGATTGGATCGACATAGTCCCACCAGGCGCCCGAGGTAACGATCTCCTCATACAAGGCGAGCGCTTCAGCCCGTTGAAACGCTCGCACCGCGCGCAGGCCGGTCAGCGCGATGGCAGCGTAACGCTCCTCGCGGAAATGCGCGCCCCGCCACAGCATCAGAACATCGTCCCGCCACGCATCGGCACTCTGGTAACGCAGACCGGCGAACAGCTTCTTGCACATTTGTTGCAACGGCACGGCCGAGACGCCGAGATAGGGTATGTCCGACTTCATATAGGCCTGCATCGACCCCGCTTTGGAAGGATCGGCCAACGTCGCGAGGCCCGCGCGGACCGACTGACCCAGCAGCGTCACTACGCTGGGGCTACGGAACGCGTAACGAATGCGACAGCTGTGTGAAATTCCATTCTCACATGATGCCGAAGCCGTTACGGTCATTCAAGACGATTGTAGGGCGGGAAAGCGCAGCGCTTTCCCGCCCTACGCAACTGCGAATATTGCCGGCGCATCAGACACACGTAAAGGTTGAGATATACTCCGGCAAGAATGCTTCGGTTGTCGCAACCAGCACGTCAGGTGACGTGCTAATGGAGATTTCATCACTGCAGCTTTATACCCGACATTCCGGGAACCTCCCCAGTAAGAATCATTTTTGGAAAGTTTGCGTTTGACATTAGACTTATTGCAACATATCGTTGGTCCCGGAAAATAAAAAGACCTCCGCTCGTAGGATTCGCACCTGGAATTTTCTTGTCACGCAAGTGCAAGTTGGAAGTCTTCCACTAAAGCAAATTATTTTTAGCGCGCGCCGCCCGAGGCTGTTGCTGGACGTTTCCGTGCGATCAAGGATTCCAAGAATTCCTCCCGGGACTTTGTTCGGAAACCAAATTTTCCAAATGCGATTGCCCTGACATTCCGTTGGAGAAAAAAATGACCAATTTTAATACGTTAGAGAGCCTGCCAAACAACACGCTCAGCCCGGAGGTGATCAGCGTCATCAACGGCACGGTGACGAACACCGTCACGCTCGGCAGCAGCGCTTATGCAGCGAGCCTGACCATCGGCAAATCAGGCGATGTCGCCCCGGCCTCTACGGCCGTGGTTGCGGTTTTCATGCCCTCTTCCACTGCCACGACGCTGACGAATGATGGCCATATCTCCGGTGGCGCCGGGGCCCCCGCCGCGTCGGTCCTGAATGGCGGAGATGGCGTGCTTTGCGCAAGGGCCGACCTGATCACCAATGCCGGTGTAATCAGCGGTGGAGCTAGTGGTAAACCCTCACACCCTTACACGACCTCGGGGAACGGCGGCATCGGCATTCATCTTACTGCCGGCGGCACGCTGATAAATTCCGGCACGGTGGAAGGCGGCGCCGGTGGCTTTCTGGATTATGGCGGCAACGGGCTCGTCGCCAACGCTGCCACGGTTACGAATACCGGCCTAGTGGCGGGCGGACAAGGCGGCTATACCTTTTTCCCCAGCCCGCCGCCTTCAGGCGGCGATGGTGCATACTTGAGCGGCGCCGGCCTGCTGACGAATCACGGCGTGATCGAGGGCGGCTATGGCGCCACCGGCGTGGTGTTGACCGGCGGCTCGCTGGTCAATGACAGCTTGATCGAAGGAGGCTCTGGCTACTTCGGCGGCTTCGGCGTTGATGTAAGTTCCGCTTCCGTCCTGAATAATGGCACCATCGCCGGTGCCCATGGCTCTAATGGCGGTGGTACGGGCGTTTTGCTGGCGGACCACGCTACCTTGACCAACAATGGCGAAATCCTCGGTGGTGGAAATACGTACTACTTCGGCGGAGCTGGCGTTGAAGTGTTCGAAGGGGACGTCCTCAACAATCACGGTGTCATCAAGGGCGGCGCGGCCGGGCCTGTTCCAGTCCCAGTCGGCGGTACCGGTGTATACCTCAACGGCGGCACGCTTATCAATTCGGGAACCATCACCGGCGGGGTCGCGACTTACACAGGCGCTGCGGTGGCGTTCGGCGCCGCCGATGCCGGCCTCCTCGTGCTCGAGCCGGGGGCCAGTTTTTCAGGCCTCGTTGTCGGCAACACCCTGGTCAGCGACACGCTGGAGCTGGCGGGCACGGGGAAAGGC
>JAMFRY010000302.1 GCA_026225015.1 Alphaproteobacteria bacterium | reverse complement strand
TGACCGAGGATTTGGTCTGCTCGCTCGAGAAGCCGCTGGAGGCGACCAATCTGAGCGAGCGCGAAAAGGAGGCCGTGAAGTTCGCGGACCTGTTCGCGACCAACCATTACGCGATCGATGACGACACTATCGCCGGCCTGCGCCTCCATTTCTCCAACGCCGAGATCGTCGAACTCGGCATGTATTGCGGCTATTTCCTCGGCATGGGCCGCTTCGCCGCCAGCCTCGACATCATCGAGGAGCTGCCGGCGGACATGAAGGACAAATCGAAGCCGGCCGCGCCCTGGGGGACCAACGCGCCGGTGGTGATCCGGCATTAGGGACAGAACCCAATAGCGACTTGTCCCGGCCTCCAGTGCTATCGGTCGGATACGGCACTTGCGCCCAAGTCGGCAAAGATAGCGTCGTCGCCCGCCGCTTTCCTGTCGAGCGTGCCGCCCGCAAAGCAGCACAATACGGACTTATAATGAGGGGACGCATGATCGAGACGCATGATGTAATCGTTGTTGGCTCAGGCTCGGCAGGCATGACCGCAGCGCTGCGCGCCCGTGCCCTGGGGCTGGATGTGCTGATGGTTGAAAAGGCGGCCAAATATGGCGGCACCTCCGCGCCTTCGGGCGGCGTTGCGTGGATTCCCAATCACGGCCTTGGCGGCACGACCGACACGCGCGAGGAAACCCTCACCTATCTCGGCAATGTGATCCAGGGGCCTGTCAATCGCGAACGGCTGGAAGCCTATGTCGATACGGGCGGCGAGATGCTGAAATTCCTGGGTGGGCAGGACATTAACTTCATGCCCATGCCCTGGCCGGACTATTTTGCCGAACTGCCGGGATCGCGCGCCGATCGCTCGCTGGTCCTGCCCATGTATGACGGCCGCAAGCTGGGCGACAAATTCCCGCTGGTACGCGAGCAATATCCCCGCTTCAAGCTATTCAACCGCTATGCGATGAACCTGGAGGAAACCTTCACCATCGCCGCGCGCGCGCCGGGCTGGAAAAAGCATCTCGCCCGCGTCATCGGTCGTTACTGGGCGGATCGCAGCACCCGCAAGATCACCAAACGCGACCGCTGGTTCACCTCTGGCACCGCGCTGATCGGGCCGCTGCTCGAAAAGTTGGATGCAAAGGGCGTGGAGATCCGGCTGGAGACAAGGCTGGAAAAGCTGATCACCACCGACGATCGCGTGACCGGCGTGCGCGTCAGCCATTTCGGCACCGAATATGAAATAGAGGCGGGCCATGGCGTCGTCATCTGCTCGGGCGGCTTTGAATGGAATCAGGAACTGCGCGACCGCTTCTATCCGGTCAAGACCTCGATCTGGTGGGGCAGCACGCCGCCGGGCGGCAATACCGGCGATGGCCTGCTCGCCGCCGAAAAGATCGGCGCGGCGACCGAACTTACCGATGAAGGCTGGTGGGCGCCAACGATGATCCTGCCCAACCGGACGGCCAGCGCCTATGACGAAGTGCATCAGGCCATATTCGATGTCGGCCGCCCCTATAGCGTGTGCGTCAACCGCAATGGCGACCGCTTCGTCAACGAAGCCTGCAGCTATGACCGGTTCGGCGCGGGCATGGTTGCGGACCAGCTCAAGACCGGGGCCAACACCCCCTGCTGGCTGGTTTTCGACGCTGTGTTCCGCGACAAGTTTACGGCCGGCGGCATCCTGCCCAAGTCGATCATGTCCGACAAGTCGATCCCCGTCGACTGGTGGGATCATTATATCTTCAAGTCCGACACCGTTGCAGGCCTGGCAAAGAAGCTGTCCATCCATCCCGCCAAGCTGGAGGATGTGGTCAAGCGGATGAACCAATATGCCGCCAAGGGCGAAGACCCCGAATTCGGACGCGGCAGCACTATCTATGACAAGACGTTCGGCGATCCGACCTGCAAGCCCAATCCGGCGCTCGGCGCGATCCAGAAAAAGCCCTATTATGCGGTCGCCATCCATCTGGGCGATCTGGGCACGAAGGGCGGACTGAAGGCCGATCACAAGGCGCGCGTGCTGGACGGCGAGAACAAGCCGATTGCCGGGCTTTACGCTGCGGGCAACGCCACCGGCAGCCCGTTCGGTCTCAACTACCCGGGCGCTGGCGGCACGATCGGTCCGGCCATGGTCTTTGGCTTCATCGCGGCGACGGACATTGCCTCGCGTGCAACCAACAAGGATCTGGGCACGGCCTGACCGGTCGGGGACCGGACAACCTAGTCCCAGCCATCGAACAGGGGAAGCGGCCCGACGGTCGCTTCCCCTTTGCCGCAAAAGGCGACGGGGTTCACCGGCAGCATCAAGCGGTCCAAAATCTACGATCCGCCCGACTGGACTGCACCCGAGTTTCACAGCTAGCGCCCAAGGGACACTACGGCAGCAAATCGCAAGGGTGCGGTCTGTGTGGATTGCACAGGTTTCTGTGAGTTCTGACTTTAGAAAATGTCGTCGATGCGCGCATCGCTAGCATTTGATTGTCTGCGCGGATAGGAATTTCAAACGCCCGTCCGGTCCAAGGCTGCCCACAACCTTTGCTTGCGCGTAACCCGCCTTATGTTGCGTCCAAGCTTAGGGGCCGCGTGCCTTGCTTGGGCTATTCGGGCCGCCGGTGCGCCTCCGCGCAGGGCCCCCGGCCATTGACTGACCGCCGACCTCAGCGTGCCGTGCCGCCCGCAAGCCACCCACTCTGCCGTTCTCTGGAGCCGGGACAAGCGGACCTCGTCCGCCGCCCTCTCCCGCTCACGGAATCGCTACTCATCCTCCAGTTCACAGCAGGCTGGGCTGCAGCGGCGGCCCGCGCGCCCCGAGCGGCAGCTCGCTCTGATACTGCTCCGGCGCAGCACGCTCCAGGTGCGACAGTATCTTCGCAATGAGCTGCGGCTCCTCGATGCTGGCGATGACCTTCAGCTGGCCACCGCAGCGCGCGCAGCACTCGATCTCTACACCGAACACTCGCTTCAGCCGTCTTGCCCAGCTCATCGCCACATGCCGCGGCGTCGATGGCTTGGTCGGATCCGCGCCAGACACCGGCGGCCTCGCTGCACCACGGCCCCGCTGCGCCGGCGTCACCGCCGACCGATACTGACTGTGCGGGGCAAACACGCCGTGATAGCGCGTCAAGTGCATTCGCGGCGTCGGCACCAGCGCCGCCAGGCGCGCCATCAGATCGAGCGGCTCGAGCACGATGTGGGTCGTGCCATCCCGATAGGGCGTCTTCAGCGTGTAGCGCACCTGGCCCGATGCCGTCAGCGCCAAGCGCTCGCTGGCCACCGGCGATCAATCGACACATAATATGGCACCCGCTTGCCGAAATGATCGACCACAACCGCACGCTCCGCCGGTGTTAGCTTGAGACCCTTCGGCTCAGAGCCCGCGACAACGCACTGACCCAGCGCCATTAGCAGCAAAAACGCTTTAGGTACTGCCTGTCTCAGAAGATCCCTCAACAGCAGTGCGTGATCGATTCTGGCCCGAACGCAGCGCTGTCCCCAAGCGCATAGGTTAAGACGAAAAAAAAGGCAACCCAAGCTTTCGGCTATTCGGCTTCGCCATACTGCAGCAGAGTTGGCTCCGACGATCCAAGTTTCGCTATGCCTAACCGGCGGGGGGTTTGCCCGTCTTCTGCTTTGGGATAATTCGCTTTTGAGCATGCGTGCCTGTCCCCATACTCTTGAAAAAATTCGCATGGGGAGCACTGTTCTGTTTGGCAGGTGTTTTAAGCTGGACGCTGGTGGGTGCCTGCTGCGCATCAGCCGCTACTTGTTCAGTGGGATGCGCAGCGGCCGCAGGAATAATTCCGATTGAGGCTCCCAGTACGCAATACAACGCTAGTTGGGTACGCGTGGAGAGCTCTCGTGACGGCAAT
>JAMFRY010000301.1 GCA_026225015.1 Alphaproteobacteria bacterium | reverse complement strand
GGGCGCCAGAAAGATCTGAAAATCGCCGTCCTTTCCCTCTGCCCGGGTCAGCGACACCACACCGCGCCAGACCACGCTCTGCCGGTTCAGCGTCGCGAAAATCGGGCTGAAGCTGTTCGAGGCGGAGGCGCTGTTGCCGGTGAGTTTGCAGAACGTGGAAATATTCTGGCCAATCAGAAGCCCCGCCGGGATGCCCAGCACATTGGTTTGGCCAAAGGCCGTGAAGCGTCCGAAATGATCGGTTTCAAACGCCACATCCGCCAACATGGCTGCAATATTCAGCCAATGGGTGTTCGGGTTGCGTGGGAAGACTCGCGTGAGAACCTGACGGAATGCCGGCGCGCCGGAACGATCGGAAGAGATCATGACTCCGCAATAGCGGCAAAGGGTAAAGAGGTGGTTACTGTGCCGGCAGCCAATTGTTGCGATGTCATCGCCGCGCGTTTCTCGCTAACGCCACCCTGCGTTGACAGTTTGCATGGGCTCTACGCATGGTCCGGCGCGGAGATCAAAAATGACGAATGACAGCAAGCGCAACCACCTGCAATTGGCCATCGAGGCGGCCTGGGAACGCCGCGCCGAATTGCATCCCGGCACCACGGGCACTGATCGCGAGGTCGTCGAGGCGGCGCTTGATCTGCTCGATTCCGGCGCAATGCGGGTCGCCGAGCCGGTTGGCCCGGGTGAGTGGGTGGTGCATCAATGGCTGAAGCAGGCGGTGTTGCTCTCCTTCCGGCTTTACGCCAATGCGTCGATGCAGGGCGCCGGCGGCGCGCCGGTATTCGACAAGGTGGCGATGAAGTTCGCCGGCTGGGGCGATAACCAGTTCAGCGCTTCCGGCATTCGCGCGGTGCCGGGCGCGATCGTGCGACGCTCGGCCTTCATTGCTCCCGGCGTGGTGCTAATGCCGTCCTTCGTGAATGTCGGCGCGCGAGTCGGTGAAGGCAGCATGATCGACACCTGGTCCACCGTCGGCTCCTGCGCGCAGGTGGGAAAAAACTGCCATATCAGCGGCGGCGTCGGCCTGGGCGGCGTATTGGAGCCGCTGCAGGCCAATCCCGTAATCATCGAGGATGACTGCTTCATCGGCGCCCGCTCCGAAGTGGCGGAGGGGGTGATCGTCGAGCAGGGTTCGGTGCTCTCCATGGGCGTGTTCCTCGGCGCTTCGACCAAGATCATCGACCGCAATAGCGGCGAGGTGTTTTCCGGCCGGGTGCCGGCTTATTCCGTGGTGGTGCCAGGCAGCCTGCCCGGCAAGGCCCTGCCGGATGGCTCGCCAGGTCCGGCGTTGGCCTGCGCGGTGATCGTCAAGCGGGTGGACGCGCAAACCCGCAGCAAAACCTCGATCAATGATCTACTCCGTGCATGAGTCCGACCCATCGCGCGTAAGCGCGTCTGACCCAGTTCCGCTGGCCCAGGCCCTTATCCGCTGCGCCTCGGTGACCCCGGCAGATGGCGGGGCGCAATCGGTTCTGGCGGTTGAGCTGGAGCGGCTGGGGTTCACCGCGACGCGGCTGCGTTTCGGCAATATCGAGAATCTGTTCGCGGAAAGGGGGTCCGGCAGCCGAAGCTTGAGTTTCGCGGGACATACCGATGTGGTTCCGGCCGGGCCGGTTGAGAAATGGCGGCGCGATCCGTTCGGCGGGATAGTCGAGGACGGGGTTTTATACGGCCGCGGCGCCGCCGATATGAAAGGCGCGATCGCCGCCTTCGTCGCCGCGGCGGCGGATACCGATCCGCAAGCAGGCCGTATTTCACTGTTGATCACCGGCGATGAGGAGGGCGAAGCCAGAGACGGTACCGTCAAACTGCTGGAATGGGCGAGGCTGGAGGGAAAAATACCAGATTTCTGCATCGTCGGGGAACCAACCAGCAAGCTGCGGCTCGGCGATACCGTGAAAATCGGCCGGCGCGGCAGTTTGAGCGCGCGGATCGCGGTCAGCGGCCGGCAGGGCCATGTGGCCTATCCGCATCTGGCCGATAACCCGATTCATCCCCTGGTCGCGGCCTTGGCGGCCCTGGCGGGGCGCCGGCTGGATGAGGGGACGAACTGGTTCGAACCCTCATCCTTACAGATCACCAGCGTCGATGTCGGCAATCCCGCCGGCAATGTCATCCCGGCCGAGGCGGTGGCGAGACTGAACATCCGCTTCAACGACCTGCATAGCGGGGCGTCGCTAACAGATTGGCTGGGCCAGACGTTGGCACAATTCGCCCCGCGGGCGGATTTGCAGGTGCATTGCGCGGGCGAGGCATTCTTGACCCGGCCGGGCGAAGCGACTGCCATGCTGGTCGCGGCGATCGAGGCCAGCACCGGCATTGCCCCGAAGCTCGATACGGGCGGCGGCACCTCCGATGCGCGGTTCATTTCAGGCTATTGCCCGGTCGCGGAATTCGGCCTGGTAGGAGCGACCATGCATCAAATTGACGAAGCCGTGCCGGTCGCGGAGCTGCGCAAGCTGGCCGAGGTCTACAAAGCCGTCTTGACCAGCTTTTTCGCCTGATGCCACTCTTGCCCGCCAACCGCGCCCGCCAGAATCGCAGCAGTAATCGCGGGAACAATCGCGGCAGTATACTGCGCGGTATTCTTCTCCTGGCCCGCGGCCGGGCGGCGGGCATTGCCGAATTCGGCAACACTGGCGATGCGCTGGCGGCTTCGCTGGCGCCGCTGATCGCCTTCCCGCTGGTGGGCGCCGCCATGATCGCGATGAGCGGGCAGCCCGGCTTGGCCGCTTTACGCTTTCTGTCGCGGCTTTGCGGGGTGCTGGTCTTGCCGGTGATCACGCAAACCTACGCGAAGGTCACCGGGCGCGAGGCGTTCTGGCTCAGCACAGCCAGCGCGCTCAACTGGTCATTCTGGATTTTGATTCCATTGCTGCTGGCGGCCGCATTCATCGGCGCTCTGCTGGTGATGGCGGGAATGAATGAAACACGGGCCGAGGAAATCGTCATTTTGCTCCTCGCGGCCTATATGCTTTGGCTGCATTGGTTCATCGTTCGTACGGGGCTTCGGCTATCGGGTTGGCTGGCGGCGGGGCTGGTCATTTTGAGCAATTGCGCGATCGGGCTGCTGACCTTTGGCCCCGATCTGCTGGATTTGATCATGAAGAAACCGTAGGATGGGCAGAGCGCAGCGAAGCCCATCAATAGCGGATCGGCGCGGGCCAGAGCGTAATCCCGCCAACCCAAAAAGCCGTACTTCCGCAGCTTAAGGCCAAGGCGCTGAACGCCCTGGCCTCATTTTTCCTACGAAAACTGGTTCATCGTATTATGCGCGCCGCCGGCCTTCAGCGCCGCTTCGCCCGCGAAATATTCCTTGTGATCGTCGCCGATATCGGAGCCGGACATGTTCTGGTGCCGCACGCAGGCGATGCCCTGGCGGATTTCCTGGCGCTGCACACCAAGCACATAGCCCAGCATCCCCGCCTCGCCGAAATACTCCTTGGAGAGATTGTCGGTGGAAAGTGCCGCCGTGTGATAGGTCGGCAAGGTGATCAAATGGTGGAAAATGCCGGCGCGCTTGGCGGCGTCCGCCTGGAAGGTGCGGATACGCTCATCGGCGGCGATGGCGAGTTCGGTGCCGTCGTAATCCACGCTCATCAGTTTGGCGCGGTCATAGGCGGAGACGTCCTTGCCCTCTGCCTTATAGGCATCAAAGACTTGCTGGCGGAAATTCAGGGTCCAGTTGAAGGAAGGCGAGTTGTTATAGGCGAGCTTGGCGTTGGGGAAGACTTCGCGGATGCGGTCCACCATGCTGGCGATCTGCTCGATATGGGGTTTCTCGGTTTCGATCCAGAGCAGGTCGGCGCCGTTTTGCAAGGAGGTGATGCAGTCCAGCACGCAGCGATCGGCGCCGGTGCCGGGGCGGAACTGGTACAAATTGCTTGGCAGGCGCTTCGGACGCAGCAGCTTGCCGCCCCGGTTGATGACGACATCGCCATTGGCGGCGTTTTCGGGGGTGATTTCCTCGACGTCGAGGAAGGAATTGTACTGGTCGCCGATGTCGCCCGGCTCCTTCGAGTAGGCGATCTGTTTGGTCAGGCCGGCGCCGAGCGAGTCGGTGCGGGTGACGATGATGCCGTCCTCAACGCCCAGTTCCAGGAAGGCGTAGCGAAGCGCGCGCACCTTGGCGAGGAAGACGTCGTGGGGCACGGTCACCTTGCCGTCCTGGTGGCCGCACTGCTTTTCGTCGGAAACCTGGTTTTCGATCTGCAGGGCGCAGGCGCCCGCCAGGATCATCTTCTTGGCCAGCAGATAGGTGGCTTCCGCATTGCCGAAGCCGGCGTCGATGTCGGCGATGATCGGCACGACGTGGGTCTGGAAGTTGTCGATGGACGACTGCACCTTCTTTTCCTTCACCGCGTCGCCGGCGGCGCG
>JAMFRY010000300.1 GCA_026225015.1 Alphaproteobacteria bacterium | reverse complement strand
CGGAACGCTGACGGTGAAAAATGGCGGGCTATCCGCGCAACTCACTTTGCTCGGGAATTACACGACCAGCAATTTCGTTCTGGGCAGCGATCCAAGCGGCGGAACCGACGTGAAGTTCGCATGAGTCGCATCAAGTTAGGCTGATTAGGATCGCATCTAGCTGGACGCCAAAGACACCGAAAGCTTCCTGGCCCATCGCCATGGGAAGGCGCAGTAAGCCCGAACGCCGCATTTCCCGGTCGCTGGCTAGAACCGGCGCTCAAACACGGTAATCACATCGCCAGGCTGGGCCATGGCAGAATCTGCCGCCTTGTACTGCATCGCCGCGCTGCCGGTATCACGGGTAATGCCCGCATAATCGTGTTCGGCGCGGTAGGTGAAGCCGCCGGCGATGGATATGGCGGTCAGGACCGTCATGCCGGGACGGTATGGATATTGACCGGGGCTGTTGACCTCGCCCAGAATATAAAAAGCCCGAAAATGAGAGATTTCCACCGCGACGCTGGGATGCAGGATGAGGTTATGGGTTTGCAAGCCCAAGGCGATGCGGCCACCAAGCTGGTCCGGATTCAGGTCCCCCGCCTGCACGAGCCCAAGCAGCGGCATATCGATGAAGCCGCTATCGTCTACCGAATACTTGCTCGAGAGCTGGGGCTGGTCGAAAATCCGGATATTCACCTCATCCCCGGAGCCGAGCCGATAGGGCCCAGGCGGGCTCGCCGGCAATTCAGGCAGATTCGATCCAGGGGCAATCATTGCCGCGCAGCCGGCCAAGGCGGATAGGATGGCGCAAAGCACGAGGCGGCGGCTGGTTGTGGCAAAGGGAGTTCGCATGATGATGATTCGCTCTACCATGAAAACCAGGAATGCCTCAGGCGGAGAAGAAATGCAGATGCGTGAAACACTGATCGCCGCCGCGCGCAGCATGGCGGGGTTGGGGATCAACCAGGGCAAAGCGGGAAATTTGAGCCTGCGCACGCCGGCGGGCATGCTGATCACGCCTTCCGCCATCCCCTATGAAGAACTGACTCCGGCCCAATTGGCGCTGATGCCCTTCGACGCCGAATACGGCACATTCCATGGCCCGAACCGGCCTTCCTCGGAATGGCGCTTTCACAGGGATATCATGGCGGCGCGGCCGGAGGTTGGCGCGATCGTGCACACCCACGCGCCCTATGCCACGGCGCTGGCCATGGCGCGGCGCGAAATACCGGCTTGCCATTACATGATCGCGCGATTTGGCGGAGCGCCGATCCGGGTCGCAGGCTATGCCCTGTTCGGCACCGCCGAGCTGTCCGAGCAGGTGCTCATCGCGCTGCAAGACCGCTCGGCCTGTTTGATGGCCAATCACGGCTTTGTCACCACCGGCGCCACGCTGGATGCGGCGATGCTGGCGGCGGTGGAGCTGGAGGCGCTGGCCAGGCAATATATGCTCTCCTTGAGCATTGGTGGGCCGGTTCTGCTCTCCGAACCGGAAGTGCAGGCGGCGATCCGGCAATTCGCCACCGCCTATGCCAGTTAGCCTCCCACCTTGCCTCACCCCGCCGCGGCGGGGCTGAACTCCCAGAAATTCGCCCGGTTGGAGGTTCGCGCGATGAAGCTGCGCAATAGCGGGTGCTGCCAGCCACCCGGGCCCAATATCGCGGAAACCGGCGCAAAATATTCATGTGCATGCGGAATCTGGCTGGCGGCGAAGCCCTCGTAATGCCTTGGCAGCAGCGCATACATCACCCTGATATCACGCACCGGCAGAACCAGCTGCGAGGAAGGTTCGCTCCGCAACAGCCCCGTATAGCGCCAGCGCGGCATTTCATGGCTTGGCGATACATTATCCAGCAGCCAGTGCACCGGGCAAACCGCCAGCAGCGAATGCATGGAGGGTGCGAAACGTGAGCGCTTGTCCAGGAGGTTGGTTATGGTGGAGCACGCCTCCACCACGAAGACATCGACATAGGGGTCCGACTCCGTGCCGCCGAAACAAAGCCAAAGCCCGTCGGGTACGGTTCGCAGGCGGTTGCTGCCGGGATGCTTGAGATACGGATCGCTGAATTCGTCGATCGTGCCTGGGCGCGCGCGCAGCCAGGCGCCGCGTGCGCCCATCGCAACGTCCTCAAGTCCGGGCGGGTGGTTCGGCCAACAGCGCAGTCTGGCCCTTACAAGCGAGTCTACCGATGCGGAAATAGCCATAGCGTGATTCCAATCCAGATGTGTGGCAAGTCTACAACCCTACATTGTATACATTCCCAGATTGGAATTTCTGGCAAGACGCATTTTGCCCGAGTCGCAAATTAAATTATTTTTAGTTTCTTCGAGATATGGGTCCCATCTCTCTGTATTTGCGGTTTTTTGGAGCAACATTAAGAAGTATTATATTTCTAATTCGTACTGAACGTCGTATTAAAAACGGGTCGGGAATCTTTATTTTAGTGATCTGCCCGGCAATGTTTCTTTTGTTGCTGGTTCCTCGTGTAATTCCATGGGGGCGCGTCAGAGCCTGGCATAGGCCGCCAGAAAAACCCGCACGGCGCCCTCCAGCACCTGTTCGATTTCGCCATCGCTCGCCTGATAGGAGGGATCCGTCCGGCAACGCAGAACCAGCCGCGTCTGCACCAGCGCGAAGAATTGCTCGGCGGCGAATTGCGGGTCCGGGGTGTGCAGGCGAGCCGAGCGGTTTTGTTCGATCAGCCATGCGGTAAGCCGCCGGACCATGACTTCCGGACCGGCGGTCATGAAGGCTTTGGCAAGATCGGGAAATTTCGAGGCTTCCATCACCACCACCCGGAACACCGCCTGGCCGGCAGGCGCCATCATCAATTTCAACATCACACGGCCGACGCGCTTCAGCTCCGGCGCGACCGGCGCGCCATTCTGCAGCTCCCCGAACACTTCATGCACAAAATGGCCGCAACGTTCCCGCACGAAGGCCGCGAACAGCGCCTGCTTGCTCGGGAAATAATTATACAAGGTGCCTTTGGACACGCTGGCTGAAGCCGCGATCCGCGACATCGAGGCGCCCTCATACCCCTCGGCGATAAAAATCTTCGAAGCCCCGGCGAGAATCCGGGCACGCCGCTCCGGCGATAATCCATCGTCCAGCTTTTCGGAGGCGAGACCCATGGCTTGAATTTGACCCGGAAACGCGCCAATTACAAGGTGACTGAACCGATCGGTCATCTGAAGACAATGGGAGAAGCTGATGGATACGCCGCCCCGCCGCAGCAACCGGCCATTCATCATTCTCGGGCTGATTTTGGCAAGCATCGCCGTGGCCGGCTTTGTTTATTACCTCCTCAATCGCGGCTACGCGACGACCGACGACGCCGAGATCGACGGCGATATCACCACCATTGCGCCGCAAATCGCGGGAAGGGTGGTGCAAGTGCTGGTCAACGACAATCAGCACGTAAATGCCGGCCAGGTGCTGGTGTGGCTCGATCCGCGCGACGAGCAGGTGGCGCTCGCCAAGGCGCAGGCGGATGCGGCCCAGGAACAAGCGCAGCTCGGGGTGGCGCAAGCCAATCAGGGCCAAGCGGAGGCCAATGTTGAAGTCGCGAATGCTGCTCTGTTTCAGGCGCAGCAGGATTACCAGCGCTACCGCAATGTGAATCCCCACGCGATCACCAGGCAACAGTTGGATGCGGCGACCGCCACCATTCGCTCCGCCCAGGCCCGGCTGGATGCGTGGCAACGGCAGGTGTATGCGATGCGAGCCTCGGTGGGCGCAGCGGCGGCAGAGGCTGCGGCGGCCAAAGTGGCGGTACTGAATGCCCGGCTGCAACTATCCTATACCAGGATCACGGCGCCCGCTGCCGGGCATGTGAGTCAGAAAACGGTGGAGCCGGGCAATGTGGTCGCGGCTGGAACCGGTCTGATGGCGCTGGTCGGCGATGATATCTGGGTGACCGCGAATTACAAGGAGACGCAATTGGGCGGCATCCGGCCCGGCGCCCCGGCCACAGTAACGGTGGATGCGGTGCCCGGGATCATCTTCAAGGCGCATGTGGATAGCGTGCAATATGGCACCGGCGCCGTGTTCAGCCTGCTGCCGGCCCAGAACGCCACAGGCAACTACGTGAAGGTCATCCAGCGCGTGCCGGTGAAAATCGTCTTCGATGATGACCGGGTGAAAAACTACGTGCTGGCACCAGGAATGTCCGTGCTGCCCTCGATCACCCTTCAGAAACCGCATCCATGAGCGGTACGGCCGCCGGCGGCCGCAGCGCTCATTCTGGCGCAAATCCCGATCTGCCGCGTTCCCCGGCGGGAGATTACAACCCCTGGATGATCGCAGCGATGGTCTCGCTGGCGCCGTTCATGGAGGTGCTGGATACCACCATCGCGAATGTTTCGCTGACGCATATGGCTGGATCGCTGGCGGCGAGCCAGGACGAGAGTACCTGGATCCTCACCAGCTACCTGGTGTCCAACAGCATCGTTCTGCCGATCAGCGGCTGGCTCGCGCAGGTGCTGGGGCGCAAGCGGTTCTACCAGATCTGCGTGGCGATCTTCACCTTAAGCTCGGTGGTCTGCGCGTTCTCGACGTCGCTTAGCATGATGCTGATCGCCAGAGTGGTTCAGGGTTTGGGCGGCGGCGGGCTGGCGCCGGTGACTCAATCGATGCTGGCCGATAGCGTGCCGCCGGAGAAGCGTTCGCAGATTTTCGCTCTGTTGGGATTTACCATCGTGGCGGCGCCGGCGAGCGGACCGTTCATCGGCGGCTGGCTCACGGATAATCTTTCCTGGCACTGGATTTTTCTTATCAACCTGCCGGTGGGACTGATCGCCTTCACACTGATTGCTATTTTCGTCAGTGAACCCGCCATCCTCGTGCAGGAGCGGCGGGAAATGTTTCGGCGCGGGCTTAAGCTCGATTATCTGGGCCTTGCGCTGGTGGCTGTCGGCTTTGGCTGTCTGCAGATTTTTCTGGACAAGTATTCCGAGGATGACGGGTTTTCCTCGAATTTCATTCTGACAATGTTCTGCCTCTGGGTGAGCGCGCTCAGCCTGCTGGTGATCTGGGAATTGCAGCATCCGCAGCCGGTGATGAATTTCCGGCTCTTCAAATACCGTAATTTCGCGCTCGGCAATGTCATCATGTTCATGATGGCGGTGGTGCTGTTCACCTCCACACAGATGCTGCCGCAGATGACGCAGACCTTGCTTGGCTACGACTCGGAAACCGCGGGCATGGCCCTGGCGCTGGGCGGCCTCGTGACCATTATGCTGATGCCGGTTTCCGGTTTCCTCACGGGCCGGTACGTGGCGCCGAAATGGTTGATGCTGGGCGCGTTTATTGAGATGAGTGTAGCCCTGGTGCTGCAATCAAACATGGCGATGGATGTGTCGTTCGGCACGATCTCCTTGTATCGAACGCTGCAGGTGATCGCGCTGCCCTTCGTGTTCGTCCCAGTAACGGCGGTTTGCTATGTCGGCGTGCCGCCCAGAAACAACGGCGAAGCCTCCGCGCTGATGAATCAAATGCGCAATATCGGCAGCAGCACGGGCATTTCCTGCGTCGGAACGCTCCTGGCATGGCGAACGCAGTTCCATCATGCAAGGCTGGTTGAGTCGATCACACCGTATGGCAGCCTTCACGGTATGACCGTTTCCCAAATCGCGCCGCTGGTGCAAAGTCAGGCAGCATTCATGAGCTATATGGACATTTTTCACCTCATCGCCGTTGCCTCTGTGCTGATCTGTCCGATCGTTTTATTACTCAAATCGCCACCAAAGAGGGCGGCACAAGGAGCTTCCGTTGGGCACGGAGTTGACGTAACGCGCCATGTCCGGGTGGGTGTCGTCGAGGGCGTGCCCGACCGGCACGTAGG